>NZ_CAWMRY010000034.1:0-60536 GCF_963870295.1 Aeromonas sp. ANP5
ACAGTATTGCTCTGGGCTGTATCAGTCATTACATGAACGGTACGGGGTGAAATGCTCGATGACGGATGGGTATGACTGTTACCAGAATGCGTTGGTGGAGCGGGTGAGCGGGGTTTTGAAAGGAGAGTTATTGTTGCAAAGCCCGCAGGATTTGACGCAAGCGCGGGAAATGGTGCGTGAAGCGGTGGATATTTACAACGAGGAGCGACCGCATCATGCGTTGAAATTCAGAACCCCCGATGCGGTACATAGGGGATTCTGAGAAGAGAAATGCTAGTTGCAAATGTGTAAACCTATTTCAGGACTAGACACTCATTAACGCACACTCATTAATGAAAATGCCCTATCCAAAGAGAAAGGATTGGGCTGCAACATAATGATCTCAGAGTTGAGCATCCGGCTGGTTGGCGGGGGCGGCCTTGATAAAGGCTTGCAACTGTTCGCAGTTGGCGACGATGCGGTGGATAGTGGGGTAATCGTCCAGGGTCATGTCGTAGCGGCGGGCGTTGTAGACCTGGGGCACCAGCATGCAGTCGGCCAGGGTCACTTCGTTGCCGACGCAGTAGACACCGGCGGTGGTCATCAACAGCTGTTCGAGGGCGGTGAAGGTCTCGTCAATCCAGTGGCGATACCAGCGAGCCTCCTGCTCGTTGTTAGCCCCGAAGTGCTCTTCCAGATAGTTGAGCACCCGCAGATTGTTGAGCGGGTGGATATCACAGGCGATCATGTTGACGATCTGGCGCACCCGGGCCCGCGCGTCGGGGGAAGAGGGCATCAGAGAGTAGGCTGGATAGGTCTCGTCAAGGTACTCCATGATGGCGACCGACTGACCGATCTGCACATCGCCATCCACCAGAAACGGCACTAGCCCTTGCGGGTTGATCCGGCGATAGGCCTTCTCGCTCTGCTCGCCTTGCCGCAAATTGATGGGATGCTGCTCGTAGGCGAGCCCCTTGAGCTGCAACACGATCCGCACCCGAAAACTTGCCGACGAACGCCAATAGCCAAACAACTGCAACATAATCTGTCCCTGCATCTTATCTGGGCCCGAAGCCCGGCAGGTGCTCGCCACCTGCCTCCTTGTGTATCCGGCACCGGTTGAGGGCTCGTCGTGATCCGGACATATCCCGAATATCCTTGCCGCCAACCGGCGCTGGCCATCAACCTCCCTGACCGCTCGCTGGCACCACCTGTTGAGAGATGGTGCCAAACAGGTTTTGGCCAGAGCGATCTTCCATCGCGATCGACACTCTATCACCAAACTGCAAATAGGGGGTTATAGCTTGATCACAATCAAGAATTTCCAGCATGCGGCGCTCGGCGATGCAGGATGAACCGGCGCTGCGATCGTAGTTGGAGACGGTACCGGAGCCGATGATGCAGCCCGCACCGAGCGGGCGGGTCTTGGCCGCATGGGCAATCAACTCGAAGAAGCTGAAGGTCATGTCCACCCCGGCATCAGGTGCGCCAAACAGGGCACCATTCAGATGGGTGTGCAGGGGCAGCAGCACCTTGCCATCGCGCCAGTCATCGCCGAGCTCGTCCGGGGTGATGGCCACCGGCGAGAAGGCGCTAGACGGTTTGGACTGGAAGAAACCAAAGCCCTTGGCCAGCTCCGCCGGAATGAGGTTGCGCAGGCTCACGTCGTTGACCAGCATCAACAGTTTGACGTGACTGGCGGCCCCCTGCGGGCTCACCCCCATCGGCACGTCGTCGGTGATGATGGCCACCTCCGACTCGAAATCGATCCCCCACTCTTCCGAACCCATGACAATCGGCCCACGGGGAGCCAAAAAGCTGTCGGAGCCCCCCTGATACATCAGGGGATCGTGCCAGAAACTCTCGGGCATCTCGGCGCCGCGCGCCTTGCGCACCAGCTCCACATGGTTGACGTAAGCGCTGCCATCGGCCCACTGATAGGCGCGCGGCAGCGGAGAGAGGCAAGACGCTTCATCAAAGGGGAACGCCTCGGCCACGCGGCCCTCGTTAAGCTGCTGATAGACAGCCTCGAGCCTGGGGGCAACCTCGGCCCACTCGTCGAGGGCGGCCTGCAAAGTCGGGGCAATCTCGCTCACCCGCACCGCTCGGGCCAGATCCCTGCTCACAACCACCAAAGCGCCATCGCGCTTGCCATTGTTCAATGTTGCCAATTTCATAAGCGATTCCTTATTTGCCGGCAGCCGCGCTCGGGCGCTGCCAGCTGGAGACATACCGGGTGTTCTCGATCCCTTCGCACAGACTGCCAACGTTCAGCGCATCGCGGGTATCGAGCATCACCGCCACCTCGTCGGTGAACTTCTTGGCATAGGCCTGCCCTGCCGCAAACGCCTTGGGATGGGGGCCGTGGGTGAAACCGGCGGGATGGAAGGTGACCATGCCCCGCTCGATATTGTCCCGGCTAAAGAAGTCCCCGGCGTGGTAAAAGAGCACCTCGTCGTAATCGTCATTGCTGTGATAGAAGGGCACCTTGAGGGCGCCGGGATCGCTCTCGATGGGGCGCGGCACGAAGGTACAGATCACGAAGCGACTCGCCACAAAGGTAGAGTGGGCCGACGGCGGCAGATGGTAGCGGTGGCTCATCAGCGGGCGGATATCCCGCCAGTTGAGGCGCACCACGCACAAGTCGCCGTGCCACCCTTGTGCATCCAGCGGGTTGAACGGCCAGGTGATGACCGACACCTGATCGTGGCGCTTCACCTGCAGCGACCAGGGATTCTCATCCTGCTGGGCCAAAAAGCGCTCGTTGATGGCGGGTACATCCAGCGCCGCCGGGTCGAAGATGGCGTGATTGCCCACCAGCCCCTTGTCCGGCAGCTGGTAGCTGTCGTTGGTCGCCTCGATCATCAGGATGAACAGGGGCGCCGTCGGCTCGATGCGCCACATGGTGCCACGGGGGATCACCACATAGTCACCGTCCCGCAGGCTCAGGTGGCCGTAGTCGCAGAAGAACTCGCCGCTCCCTTCGTGGATAAAGAGCAGCTCGTCGCCATCGGCGTTGCGCACCAGAAACGGCATCGCCTCGGAGAGCCGCCAGATGCGATAGCGGCAGTGGGGGTTGCTAAGAATGTCGGGAGCCACCCAAGGGGAGAGCGAGCTTACCTCCTCTTGCAGGGCATTGAGGTCAAACAGCCGTGGCCGCAGCGGCCCCTCCCAACTGCTCCAGTCGGTGGGGGCATGCTTGTGGTGCATGTGGGTGGCGGGGCCGAAAAAGCCGCTGCGCCCCAACTCGCGCTCATAGATGGCCTGCTCCGGCAGGTCGGCATGGGCCTGCCGGGAGTGGGTTCCCTCCCGATGGGGGAAGTTAATCCAGTTACGCATCGCTCGCTCCCTCTTTGCGGGCACCCTTCTCATCCTCGACGCCATCCAGCACGCCACGGCGGATCTGGTCCAGCTCGATCGATTCAAACAGCGCCTTGAAATTGCCCTCACCAAACCCTTCGTTGCCCTTGCGCTGGATGATCTCGAAGAAAACCGGGCCAATCACGGTATCGGTAAAGATCTGCAACAGGATGCCATCCTTGGTAGGGGAGCCGTCGATGAGGATGCGCAGCTCTTTGAGGGCCGCCAGATCCTCCTGATGCCCCTCGACCCGACTGTTCACCTTCTCGTAGTAGGTATCCGGGGTCGGCATAAAGCCGGTACCGCGGCTGCGCAGGGTGCGGATGGTGTGGTAGATATCGCTGGAGGCCATGGCGATGTGCTGGATCCCCTCCCCCTTGTACTGACGCAGGTACTCCTCGATCTGCGACTTGTCATCCGCCGACTCGTTGATGGGGATACGGATCTTGCCGCAGGGGGCGGTCATAGCGCGTGAATGCAGCCCGGTCAGCTTGCCCTCGATATCGAAGTAGCGAATTTCACGGAAGTTACCGATCCGCTCATAGAAGTTGGACCAGACATCCATATTGCCGCGATGGACGTTGTGGGTCAGGTGATCGATCTCCATAAGACCGGCATCCACCTCTGCCATCCGGGACTGCCAGTCGGGGTAGAAGACAAAATCCACGTCATAGATGGAGCCCTTGTCGCCATAGCGGTCGACAAAGGAGAGCGTGCTCTCGCCGATACCGTAGATGGCGGGAATATTGAGCTCCATCGGGCCAATCTTGCCGACAAAGGGCTTGGCCCCCTTGGCGATGGCGTACTGCTGGGCTTTGCCCGCATCGCTCACCCGAAATGCCATGCCGCAAACGCTCGGCCCGTGCAGGCTGGCAAACTGCTCCGCCTGGGAGTGAGGCTCGGCATTGACCACAAAGTTGATATCCCCCTGCCGGTAGAGCCAACACTGCTTGTGTTTGTGCTTGGCGACCTCGGCAAACCCAAGCGAAACGAACAGGCTCTTGAGGGCGGCAATCCCCTTGGCATCGGGGGCTGTGTACTCGACAAACTCGAAACCGTCTGTGCCTAACGGATTGATGGTATGGGTGGCGGAAGAGGTGGCATTCATCGGGCGCTCCTTGCTCTTGATTCGGTTAAAACGGATTGCGGCACCCAGCGGCGCGGCAAGTGTTAACAACTTGTTTCATTAGAAGCAGGGCGTAGCAGGAATAGAAGAGGCGGGTTGCAGATAGTTTTTCGCAGCTGGCAGCAAAAGATGTAAATGAATTGTGACATTCAAGCTGCAGCCCTGCGGATCAAACGGTGACGACCAGTATGGCTGTCAGCTTTGCATTACAGTTGCCAGTTTTTGACCATCAGATGGGGCAAGCAGGCCCGGGCCTTTTGCAGTCGCACAGGCGTCGGATTGATCAACCACGCCTCTTTCCCCAACTCCAGCAGCGGCAGATCGTGCAGGCTGTCGCTCAAGGCCAGCTCGGCATCGAGGGCGCAAATCTCTGGCAACAGCTTGTGCTGGCCGTGGCAATAGAAGCGGGGCATCAGGCCGCCAAAACGGTAGTGCATCTGCGAGCCAATGATCCGGTGGGGCAACTGGCCGGGCAGTTGCTGATAGAGCTGGGCCCGCACCAGCGCGCAGGGACTGGCGGAGATCACCCAGCAGCGCGCCCCCTCGTGTTGCAGCAGATCGCGAGCCTGACAAAACAGTCCCGGCCTGGTGCGGCAATAGGCGCGCACCAGCTTGCGCCAGCCCAAAGGAGAAAGTCCCAACGAGATGGCCCACCAGATAAGGGAGATACCGCGCCGCCGCTGGCTGGGAAGAAGATAGACCAAGCCACCCAGCGCAATCACTGGCAACAGCAGCAGCGGCCAGATCCGGCGGCGCAGGATATAGCACAGCAGACCGGCGTGGCTGTCGCCGGGGGCCAGGGTGTCGTCAAAGTCGGCCAGGATCCAGCGCGGTGCACGTCCGTCAGGATCACGCTCTTTCGCTGAATGGATAATGGCGTCGGACGCTGGGCGCATCAGCATCAGGGCGCAAGGGCTGCGATGGCTGCCGTGAGCTCGGGAGTGACAAATTCACTCCCCACATCGGGCGGGCAGACAAAATCGAACGGCTCGCACGCCAGGGTAAAGCTGAGCCGCCAGGCGTGCAGATAGCCGCGATCGGCTGGCGTGCCGCCATAGCGCTCATCCCCGAGAATGGGGGCGCCGATACTTTTGAGGGCAACCCGGATCTGGTGGGTTTTGCCGGTCTGGGGCTTGATGCGATAGAGCCGCAGCCCCTCGCGCACCGACACCGAATCAAACCAGCTGATGGCGGGGTTTTCCAGCGTGCGAGCCAGCATCCAGCTACCGCCGCGCCCCTTTTGCATATCCCCCTTCACCCAGCCCTGCTTTTTCTTGGGTTTGCGATCGGAGAGCGCCAGATACTGCTTGGTCACCTCACGGGCCGCAAAAGCCATGCTCAGCTCACGGTTCGCCTCCGTGGTGCGGGCCAGCAGCACCAGCCCAGAGGTCATCTTGTCGAGCCGGTGTACCGGATAGAGAGTGAGCCCAGTATCGGCCTTCACCCGATTGACCAGTCCCGGATTGACCGCCTCCCCGTCGCCCTTCTCGTCATGCATGCCGATGCCGGGCTGCTTGTCGATAACCAGGAAAGAGGGATGCTCAAACAATATCCGGTACATAAAACCTCGGGAACTGGGGGATAAGGCACGCAGCCAACGACTGGCGGCGCTCGGGAGTGCTGCATTCTCCCTGCTCATCCGCCATTTGGCAAACCGGACAGGCGGAGGATAAAGATAAAAAATGGCCCCGCCTGCAACAGGCGGGGCCATTTTCGCTCATCTTGGCAGCTCAACCCTTACACATTGCGCGGGCGCAGGTGGGCGTGCCAGCGCGCTTCCCACTTCTTGAACAGCCAGACGATGACAAAGGTGAGCAGCATATAGAGCAGCCCTGCGGTCAAAAACGCCTCGAACGGACTGTAGTAGCGAGAGTTGATGATCCGCGCCGCGCCGGTCAGATCGACGATGGTGATGATGCCCGCCACCGCTGAGCCTTGCAGCATGAAGATCACCTCGTTGCTGTAAGCCGGCAGTGCCCGACGAAACGAGTTGGGCAAAATGATCCGGGTCAGGGTCTGCCAGCGAGTCATGCCAAAGGCGTTGGCAGCCTCAATCTGGCCGCGCGGCATATTGTGTACCGCCCCGCGCACGATCTCGGCGGTATAGGCGGCGGTATTGAGGGTGAAAGCCAGCAGCGCACAGAACCAGGCTTCGGAGAAGAGCGACCAGGCGGCACTGTTCTTCAGCCACTCCCACTGGGCGGCGCCGTAGTAGATGATAAAGAGCTGCACCAGCAGCGGGGTGCCGCGAAAGAAGTAGATATAGGCCCAGATTGGCCCCTTGATCAGCCAGTTGCGGCTATTGCGCAGGATGCCCATGGGCACCGCCAGCATCAACCCAAGGATCAGAGAGAGGGCCACCAGCCAGACGGTGGTATAGAGCCCCTCCCAGTAGGTGGGCCACTCTTTGAGAATGATTGAGAAATCCATGGCTTACCTCGTCTTGATGGCATAGTGACGCTCGGCCCACTTGAGCGCCGAGGTGGAGACTGCGGTGAAGATCAGGAAGATCAACGCCACCGCCATGTAGAAGGTGAAGGGTTGCTGGGTCGAGCCCGCCGCCAGCGAGGCTTTACGCACCATGTCATCGAGGCCGATGATGGAGACCAGCGCGGTGGTTTTCAGCAGCACCAGCCAGTTGTTGCCAAACCCCGGCAAAGCGTGGCGCATCATCTGGGGGAAGAGGATCCGCACAAACACCTGGGTTGCCCGCATGCCAAAGGCCCGTGCGGCCTCCAGCTCGCCTTTGTCCACCGCCAGAATGGCGCCGCGAAAGGTCTCGGTCATGTAGGCGCCAAAGATAAAACCGATGGTCGCGACACCGGCCACAAAGGGGCTGATGTCGATATAGTCCGGGAGCAGGGAGACCCACTCCTGATTGGGATTACTCTCCAGTAACCAGCTGTTGTAAGTCTCGTTGACCCAGGTGCAGATGCCGTTGATCAGCACCTGGCCGCCAAAGAAGAGCAGCATCATCAGCACCAGATCAGGGATGCCGCGAATGATGGTGGTGTAGCCGGTGGCGATGGCCCTGGCCCACTTGTAGGGAGAGAGTTTGGCCAGCGCCCCCAGCATCCCCAGCAGCAACGCCAGCAGCAGGGAGGCCAGCGCCACTTCCAGGGTGACCCAGGCGCCCTCCAGCAGCGAGGCTTCGTATCCTTTCAAATCAAACATATGCAGCTCCATCGCCACTGAATCTTCACGCACCTGCTAACCAGAAGGCTCCATAGCAGTCCGAATGAAATATGTGCAGCTCCATTGCAATCAATGCGGGCCCGTAAACTCCCTCAGGGAGGTGACGGGCCCGATGACTACTGACGGGATCAACCTGTCGTTACTTGCCGTAGACGTCTTTGGACTTACTCGCCGTATACGTCGAACTCGAAGTACTTGTCGTTGATTTCCTTGTACTTGCCGTTGGCACGCAGCGCCAGAATGGCGGCGTTGAATTTCTCTTTCAGATCCTTGTCAGCCTTGCGCACCGCAATACCGGCACCCTCGCCAAACCACTTGGGATCGGTCAGTTTCGGGCCGACGAATTCGAAGGCATCACCCCCCTCTTTCTTCAGCAGACCGTCGGTGATGGCGGCAGAGTCGGCCAGCACATAGTCCACACGACCGGATTTCAGATCGAGATAGGCTTCATCGGCGGTGCCGTAACGCTTGATGGTGGCATTGGGGAAGTTGTCGGTAATAAAGGTATCCATGGAGGTTGCACGCTGCACCGCGACGGACTTGCCTTCCATAAAGGCTTTGTCGAGCTGAACATCAGTGCCCTTCTTGGCGGCGAAGCGGGCCGGAATGTGCTGGTACTTCTGGGTGAAGTCCACCTTCTTCTTGCGCTCTTCTGTGATGTCCATGGTGGCGATGATGGCGTCAAACTTGCGCGACAACAGCGCCGGAATGATGCCGTCCCAGTCCTGCTTGACCAGGGTGCACTTCACTTTCATCTCTTCGCACAGGGCGTTGGCGATGTCGATATCAAAACCTTTCACCTCGCCACTGGGCTCGGTCCAGGAGAAGGGGGGATAGGCACCCTCAACCCCGATCCGGACCTCTTTCCACTCCTTGGCCATCAGGCTACCGGACGCGAGGGCAGTAACTACGGCTGTCGCCAGCATCAGCTTGTTCATGTATCTCTCCTTGATAAAACAGTTGATTGGGTAACCAGGCATCCCGCCATCAGTAGATGGAGGAGATGAATTGCTTGAACCGCTCGGATTTGGGATGGGCGAAAATCTCCTTGGGGTTGCCCTCCTCTTCCACCCGCCCCTGATGCAGAAACATCACCTTGTTCGATACATCCCGGGCAAACGACATCTCGTGGGTCACCACCAGCATGGTGCGCCCCTCTTCGGCCAGCTCGCGCATCAGACCGAGCACCTCCCCCACCAGCTCGGGATCCAGCGCCGAGGTGGGTTCATCGAACAGCATCACCTCGGGCTCTACCGCCAGCGCACGGGCGATGGCGGCCCGCTGCTGCTGACCACCGGAGAGGTGGCCGGGATAGTAGTCACGCCGCTCCCAGAGTCCAACCCGGTTGAGCAGTTGCTCTGCCTTGGCCAGTGCTTCGGCGCGAGGTACCTTGAGCACCTGGATCGGCACTTCGATGATGTTCTGCATGATGGTCATGTGTGACCAGAGATTGAAACTTTGAAACACCATGGCCAGCCGGCTGCGGATCCGCTCCACCTGACGCATATCCTCGGGCAACCGCTCGCCGGCGCGGCTGGTTTTCATCCGGATCAACTCGCCGTGGAGCGAGACGGTGCCGGATGAGGGGGTTTCGAGCAGATTGATACAGCGAAGAAAGGTCGACTTCCCCGAGCCGGAGGAGCCGATAAGGGAGATCACATCCCCCTTGTGGGCGGTCATGTCGATGCCCTTGAGCACTTCGTGGGTGCCAAAATATTTGTGCAGATCACGTACTTCCAGTGCGGCAACGTCGCTCATCCATTACAACCTTGTCTGTCCCTAGACGCCGCAGGGGGCGTGACTCAACCATCGTCCATTTAACAAAAAGTTAACCGATGGCAACCTTCAGCGAAAATATCACCCGGATAGTGAAAAAACAATACAGAACGAGGGTCTTCAGGGGATTCGCTCTATTTTTATTCGCTCTTTGCGTATTTTTCAGCACTTTGTTTGCATAAACAGCCGTTTCAATGGCTATTCCGATAACGCCTTTTTATACCCCAATCATATCAGTGGCAAGAGAAAAGCGTGATGTGTGCCAAACCGGCACCAAAATGGCTTTATGCACCCCCTTGCCGAGCGAAATATCGGCCCCCCGATCGGATCGACTTGATTTCATTGGTTCACTCGGGCTCGCACAGAACCTTTTCAAACAGAGAGGTTGTGGCAAAAAAGTAACAATCCGCCCCCAAAAGGGCTGTTTTTGGCCATGAAAGCGAGAGATATGTGACACAGAGCCAATAAGTAATGATAAGGTGGTGTTTTTATCAGTTTTTGTGATCGAGGCCTCGATGCTGCTCAATGTGTTGCTGATCCTGTTGCCACTGGCAATCGGCTATCTGGTTCCCCTCTCCTCTGCCCGACTGATCAAGCTGGTCAACCAGAGTCTGGGCAAGATGGTCTACCTCATTCTGTTTCTGATGGGGCTCGGGCTTGCCTATGTGGAGAACCTGGGCAGCAATCTGGCGGTGATCTTCAAGGTCGCCGGGGTGATGCTGACCGCGATCACCTTCTGCAACCTGCTGGCCCTCTGGTGGCTCGACAAACGCACGCCGCCGACCCACGAGGCGAGCGATGCCAAGATGCCGGGCAAGTTACACCTGTTGTGGGAATCCCTGCAGCTCTGCTTTGTGGTACTCGGCGGTGTGCTGATGGGCCTACTGGTGGATCTGCGCGCCCTGCCCATCGACAAGTGGAGCGAGTGGGCCCTGATGCTGCTGCTGTTTCTCATCGGGGTGCAGATGCGCAACTCCGGCATGCGGCTGCGCCAGATCCTGCTCAACCCCTGGGGGATGAAGATAGCCGCCACCGTCATCCTCAGCAGCTGGCTGGGTAGCCTGCTGGCGGCCCAGTTGCTGGGGATGCCCTTTGCCCATGGTCTGGCGATGAGCTCGAGCTTCGGCTGGTATTCGCTCTCCGGCATTCTGGTGGCCGACAAACTGGGGCCGGTGCTCGGTTCTGCTGCCTTTATCAACGATCTTGGGCGCGAGCTTATCGCCATTCTGATCATCCCGGTCCTGATGCGTCGCCACCCCTCGGCGGCCATCGGTTACGGCGGCGCCACGGCGCTGGACTTCACCCTGCCGGTCATCCAGAAATCAGGGGGCATTCAGGTGGTGCCGGTGGCCATTGTCTCCGGCTTTATCCTGAGCCTGCTCGGCCCCATCCTGATCCTCGGGTTTCTGGCGATCTAAGCCTGATTCCCACACTGCAGATCAAAAAGCCCGACCTTGTTGTCGGGCTTTTGCTGTTTGGAGCAACCACGCACTGGCTGCGATATTGCTCGCAGCCTTATTCGCGCCACAGGCCGCCACTCATCACCCGTTCGATAGCAAACGTCCGGTCGTGCACCAGCAGCAGATCCGCATCCTGCCCGACCCCGATACGCCCCTTGCTGCCAAGCCCCAGCGCCTGCGCCGGATTGCTCGTCACCACAGTCAATGCCGTCTCCAGCGAGACACTGAGCCGGGTCGCACGCACGCACTGCTGCCACAGGCTGGCAATCTGGCCACAGCGCATCTCAATTAGCCGCCCTTCGCCATCAAAGCGCGGCAGGCTGGCGTTCGCATCCGAGCTGAAGGTGATGCGCTCGGCAGGCACATTGGCGGCCAGCAGCTCGAGAAACGCATCGGCGGCAAGCCGCTCGCCATCCTCCAGAAGATCGGGAAAGCTCGAGGTGGTGAGGTCAACCCAACCTCCCGCCTTGCCCCACTCGATGGCCTCGGCAAAGAGCCAGGGGTTGCGGTTGCAGTGGGTAGGATAGAGCTGGCGCAGCGGAATATCAGTCTCATCGCGCAGAGCCCGCAGGGGGGTCAATGCCCCCTTGCCATCCCCGACATGGAAGAAGCTGACCCCGCTCTTGCCCGCAAGCAGCCCTGCCACCCGCGCCTCGCTGGCAAGCCTGGCCAGCTCATCGTGGGTCGGCGCACTGGATCTGTGGTCGCTGATGGCCACCTCCCCCACCCCCAATACCTCGGGGATCAGGATGATGTCCGACTCCACCGTGCCGGTCAGGGTCTTGACCGGCAGATGGTAAGAGCCGGTATACATAAAGGCGCTCACCCCGGCGGCGCGAAACTCGCGCACCTTGCCGAGCACCTGCGCGGGAGTGCGGGTCAGGCTGTCGGTGCCAAGCGCCGCCACCAAGGTAGTGACGCCGGCCTTGAGCGCCTCGCTCACCGCCAGCTCCGGGGTGCGAAAAGCAAAGCCCCCCTCACCGCCGCCGCCCGTGATATGGGCCAGCGGATCCACCAGCCCGGGCACCAGATAGCGGCCACGACCATCGACCCTGTGCAGCGGCCAGTTTGTGGGCACCGTCAACCCCTTGCCCATCCAGGCGATACGGCCATCAGCCACCAGCAGATCCTGCTGGCCAAGGTGGGTGGGGCTGAAGATCTCGGCCCCCTCGATCAGGGTCAACATGGCGATCCTCCTTGCACGATTGTCGCTTACCCAATGAAAAGAGAGGGAGCAAGCTCCCTCCCCCCGTCAACCACCATATATATCGTACTTGAAGTACTTCTGGTTGATCTGCTGATAGGTGCCGTTGGCACGCAGGGCCTTGATCGCCTCGTCCAGCTTGCCCTTGAGCTCCTTATCGCTCTTGCGCACGGCGATCCCCATCCCATCACCAAACCACTGGCGATCGGTCAGGGCAGGCCCCACATAATCGAACTTGTCGCCCCCCTCCTTGCCAAGGAGCCCCTGCTCGATGGCAGAGGCATCGGCCAGCAGGGCCAGCACCCGACCCGCTTTCAGATCGAGATAGGCCTCATCGGCATTGCCGTAGCGGACTATGGTGACATTCGAGCCAAAATTGTCGGTCAGGTACTTGTCGTGGGTGGTGGCACGCTGCACCCCGATGCGCTTGCCCGCCATGCCTTCCGGGGTCAGCGTCAGCTCGGTCCCCTTGGCCGCCA
Source organism: Aeromonas sp. ANP5 (assembly GCF_963870295.1). Classification (NCBI taxonomy): domain Bacteria; kingdom Pseudomonadati; phylum Pseudomonadota; class Gammaproteobacteria; order Aeromonadales; family Aeromonadaceae; genus Aeromonas; species Aeromonas sp. ANP5. Next base: position 12,580 of record NZ_CAWMRY010000034.1, read on the forward strand.
CAAAGCGATTGGGAATATGGGCATATTTCTCGGTGAAATCGACCTTCTGGCGCCGCTCGTCGGTGATCGACATGGCGGCAATGATGGCGTCATATTTGCGCGACAGCAGGGCCGGGATCATGCCGTCCCAATCCTGCGCCACCAGCTCGCACTTGACCGCCATCTGCTGACACAGGGCGTTGGCGAGATCGATATCAAACCCCTTGATCTCGCCCGACGCATCGGTCCAGGAGAAGGGCGGGTAGGCCCCCTCCACCCCGAAGCGCACGGTTTTCCACTCCTTGGCCATGGCGGGGGTGGCCAGCAGGCTGGCAACAAACAGGGCTGAGAGGGTCAGTCTGATCTTCATCATGTGTACTCCATTACATAAAAAGCGCACAAGCGCGGACAAGGCACCGCAGGCGAATGCATGCGATGACCAAAAACGGCAAAATCTGGATGAGCGAGATCACGCCCGAGCGGGCGTCAGTGAACTGCTCCAGGGGTTCGATCTATTCGTCGAACCACTCGGAGAGATAGAAAGGCTTGAAGTAGAAGGCCAGAAAAAAGCCTCTGGCTTTGCGCATCATGGTGGTTTGTCGCGTCCTGTGACAAAGATGGCAATCACCTTAGCACGCCCGAATTTTGCCCGGCAAGAGGCAGCCGCCAGGCAGTAGCAAAATCCCGATCATGGTCAAGGCAGGCGGGATCCGTTAGGCTCGAAGCACCTTGCCATCCCATAACAGACACACAGCGACCGATGAATTTTCTGGCCCATCTCCATCTGGCTGCCCACACCGGAAGCTCCCTCACCGGCAATCTGCTCGGCGATTTCGTCAAAGGCACGCTGCCCACGGGGCTTGCCGCCCACTTCGATGAGGGGATCTGGCTGCACCGCAAAATTGACGCTTTCACCGACAGCCACCCCGAGCACAAGGCGGCCGTCGCCTGTTTCGAGGCCCCCTGGCGCCGCTTTGGCGCCATAGTGGTGGATATGATCTACGACCACTGGCTGAGCCTGCACTGGGGACTGTTCAGCACCGAGCCCCTGCCCCGCTTCCTGCAACGCAGTTATGAGCAGCTATTGGCGGATCACCCACGCCTGCCGGACGGACTGCCACTCCCCCTCAAACGGATGGCCGAGCAGAACTGGATCGCCTCCTACCGCCACAGGGAGGGGCTGGGGCAAGCGCTAAATGGCATCGGCCGCCGACTGCGTCGCCCGGTACAACTGGGAGAGGCGCTGCTGACCCTCGATGAGTCGCAGTGGCAAACATGCGAGGCGGGATTTCTGCGCTTCTATCCCCAGCTGATGGACTTTAGCCAGCAGCAGCTGGCCCAATATCGGGCAGCCCAAGGGGCACAGTGACCCCTCTGGATAGAGCTGCTTCCCCATAAAAAACGCCCCTTGCGGGGCGTTTGTCATCAGTTGGCTTCGTCTTTCTTTTTGCGAATGCTTAAGCCCAGCTCCCGACCACGCAGTCGGGCGTAATAGATGGTGCCGACAAAGGCGAGAGTGGTGAAGACCAGCTCCACCACCGCCAGCCACCGCTCCCCCTCATCCGTGGTGATCAGGGTGAGGGCGTGGAGGAAATAGGGCATCAACACGAAGTTGCCCCAGGCGTGGGTGTAGGGGTTGCCCTGCACTATCCCCTTGAGGGGAAAGAGCAGCGGCACCGTCCAGATCACCGGCAGCAGCCAGGGGTTGAGGTCCGGATGGGGTGATAGCCACAGATGCCAGAGGATGACCCAGCCCAGCAGACCAAAGAAGCCGACCAGAGTCAGCCAACGTGCGAAGCGGGTGCTCACTTGAGGATCTCCAGCACCTGCTCCGGCGGGCGACCAATGCGGGCCTGACCATTCTTGATGACAATTGGGCGCTCGATCAGCTTGGGATGCTGGTGCATGGCGCGAATAAGGGCATCACCGCTGACATCGGCCAATCCCAGCTCCTTGTAGAGCTCTTCCTTGGTGCGCATCAGCTGGCGGGGATCGCTAAAACCGAGCAGAGAGAGCAGGTTGCGGATCTCATCTTCGCTTGGGGCCTGCTCCAGATAGAGCACCACATCAGGGGCGATCCCGTGCTGTTCCAGCAGGGCCAGGGTTTCGCGACTCTTGGAGCAGCGCGGATTGTGGTAGATTTGGGTCTCGCTCATGGTAACTCCCTGATTAATCGCAAGATGGGATTAGAAACGGCGCTATTGTAGGGGAAAGTGATGGTCAGGGTAAGCGGCAGTGGAAAGGAATTGAAACGAATTTGTTGGCTGATTGTGGCTGGCCTGCTGGGCGCTTGCACGCCCGCCCCCAAATTTACCGATGCAACAGGGCAGTCGGTCAGCCTGCGCCACTTTGCCGGCAAGCCGCTGCTGGTCAACTACTTCGCCCCCTGGTGCGCCCCCTGCCTGCGAGAGATGCCGCGCCTCAACGGGCTGGCAGCGGAGGGCCAGATCACAGTGGTGGCCATCAACTACGACCCGACCACGCCAGCAGAGCTGAACAAGCTGGCTGCGCAGTATCACATCAAGGTGCCGCTCCTTATTGCCAATGAAGATGCCAGGCTCCCCTTCCCTCGCCCAAGCGGCCTGCCCACCAGCTATCTGCTCGATAGCGAGGGCAAGCTCAAGCAGACGCTGGTCGGCGAGCTCGACCAGCAGCAGATCGAGATGCTCAAGGCGACCGCCAGCGGCATGAGTCACTAGCCCATCGCTGCTATCACCGTCCCCCACATCAACGCCACCGCCATAAACAACAAGGGCGCACCATAGTGCGCCCTTGTTTGATAGGCTTCGTTAGCCCTTGAGGCTGTCGAGATCCTTTTTGGCCCGCTCCAGCTCGGTGATGCGCGCCTCCAGACGAGCCAGGGTCATCCGGTCGCTGGTGGTACCGCGTGCCACGATCAGCTCGTCGATGGCCGCCTGATAATCCCCGCGCAGTGCGAGCATCTCGGCCCGCGCCATATGCAGCTCGGTCATTCTGCCCGCCTTGCGATAGGCATCGGCCAACAGGTTCCAGGCCAGATTGTTCTCCTCATGGGCACGGGCATAGGGGTCGAGGATGGCGATGGACTTCTTGTAGTTGCCGCTCTCGAGGTAGGCGTTGCCGAGGTTGACCACCACCACTTCGTTATCCGGCATCCGGCTGCGGAACTTCTCGAGGCGCGCGATGGCCTGAGCACTGCGCCCCTTGGCCAGATCGATGTCGGTCTGGGCATCGACGATAAAGAGATCTTCCGGATGACGGGCCGCCAGCTCCTGCATCAAGGTATCCGCCTCGTCGGTGCGCTTGAGCTGGATCAGCGCCAGCGCCTTGCCATAGATGGCGGCATCCTTGAGCGGATAATCCCCCTTCTGGATCCGGCTATCAAAGTAGCTCAGCAGCCCCTGCGGGGTATCGGTACCAAAACGCACCTGAATCCGCACCTTGGCCAGCCAGAAGTCGAGGCTGGGCGGCAAGTCGCGGCGGCCATAGCTGCCCGCCCGAGCGCGGGCCTCGCTGATCCGGGTCTCCGGCAGCGGGTGAGTCAGCAACATTTCTGGCGGCTTGCTGGCATAGCGATACTCGGCAGCCAGTTTCTGGAAGAAGTTGGCCATCCCCATGGGATCGAAACCGGCATCATAAAGCGTCTTCATGCCGATCCGGTCCGCTTCGTATTCGTTGTCGCGGGTGTAGTTGATGGCCGACTGCATGGAGAGACCGAGCGTGGTCTGCAACGCAGCGATACCGGCAGTCGGGTTGATCACCGCCAGCGCGATGGAGCCCACCAGACCGGCCAGGGTCACCGCCGAGCTGCTCGCCTGCGCTTCCATATAACGGGCGATATGGCGCTGGGTCACGTGAGTGATTTCGTGGGCCAGTACCGAGGCCAGCTCGCTCTCGCTGTCGGCGTAGAGGAAGAGGCCGGTGTGCACCTTGACTCGCCCGCCGAGGAAGGCGGCCGCGTTGATGCTGGGATCATTGATGAGGAAGAAGGTAAACGGGAAACGCACCCCATCGGCGTTGGTCAGCAATCGCTGACCCAGATCGTCAATGTATTGGCTCAGCACCGGATCATCGATAATCGGCAGACCCGCACGGGCAAAGCGCATAAAAGCGTTGCCGTAACGCACTTCCTGCTCGATGGGCAGGGCAGCAACCCCGGCCGTGCCGATGTCGGGAAGCTGATTGTTGGCCTCGGCATGAAACGTGGCGCCCATCAGGGAAGCCAGCAGGGGAAGCGATGCCATCAGGGGGGAAAAACGTGCCACGTTATCTCTATCTCCATCAGAAAGGGCCTCGGCAGAATACCCTTGCCCATCAAGGGCTACAAGCGTTGTTTCATGCTCTTATCACGGCCATAATAGCGGCCACCTGCCTGATGGAGCCCCCATGGAAATTCTCGACCTGACCCCCTGGCGTTGCCCCGAGCCGCTGATCCGGCTCAAGCTCTGGTTAAGGGAGGCCAAAAGCGGTCAAACCGTCACCATCCGGCTGGCCGATGCGGGCTCCCGGCAGGATATTCCGGCCTATCTGCACCGTCAGGGCCACCATGTCGAGGTGCAGCAAGAAGCGGACAAAACCCTCTCTTTGCAGTTGGTTGTCGGGGCTAAACAACCATCTTGAGCCCCAGTGATGTAAGGATGCCGTCATGTTAGAAGTATTGAAGCGCTGGTATCAGACCCGTTTTTCCGATCCCGATGCCGTTACCCTTTTCCTGTTGCTGGTGTTCTGCTTTGCCATCATCTGGCTGTTTGGCGATCTGCTGGCCCCCCTGCTGGTGGCACTGGTAATGGCCTATCTGCTGGAGTGGCCGGTCGCCCGGCTGCAAAAAGCGGGGCTGTCGCGCACCCTGGCCACCAGCGTCATTCTGATCCTCTTTATTGCAGTAGCAGTCGCCTCCTTGCTGGGTCTTATCCCGACGCTGGTCAGTCAGGGGATCAATCTGGCCAAAGAGGCGCCGGCCATGCTGACCCACGCTCAGGATTATGTCCGCACCCTGCCTGACAAATACCCCGAGCTCATCGACGTCAGTCTGGTGGAGACCGTCATCGACAATATTCGCCAGCGCATCCTCAGTGGCGGCGAGCATCTGGTAAGCGCCTCCCTCAGCTCGCTGGTGAACGTGGTCGCCATCATGATCTACCTCATTCTGGTACCGCTGATGGTCTTCTTTATGCTCAAGGACAAGCGGGTACTGATGGGCAGCCTGCGCCGTTTCCTGCCGCGCAACCGCACCCTGGTCAACCGGGTGTGGGTGGAGATGAACAACCAGATCATCAACTACATCCGCGGCAAGGTGATCGAGATCCTGATCGTCGGCATCGCCACCTATGTCCCCTTCGCCCTGATGGGACTGCGCTACTCGGTGCTGCTGGCGGTCGCGGTCGGCTTCTCTGTGCTGATCCCCTATATCGGCGCCGCCGTGGTGACCGTACCGGTAGCCATGGTCGCCCTGTTCCAGTGGGGGCTCACCCCCGAGTTCGCCTGGCTGATGGTGGCCTATCTGGTCATTCAGGCTCTCGATGGCAACCTGCTGGTACCTGTGCTTTTCTCGGAAGCGGTCAACCTCCATCCGGTGGCCATCATCATCGCCGTGCTGGTCTTCGGCGGCTTGTGGGGATTCTGGGGAGTCTTCTTCGCCATTCCCCTCGCCACCCTGGTCAAGGCGGTGATCAATGCCTGGCCAAAACGCGAAGAGATGCCCGGTGCCGCAAAATAACCTGCTTCCCCTGCAATCGTGACAACGGAGTGTCCATGACCTTTTTTCGTCAAATCAGAGCGGCAGGGCTGACGGCCCTGCTCCTCGCTGCCGCCCTGCCAGCGCGTGCCGATATCGATCTTGGCGCCATGGATCTGCTCACCAGCGACAGCCCAACCAGTCCGGTGCCACAAGGCTTTGTCGCCGGTGCGGCGCTCATCGGGGGGCAGGCCCGTTATGAAGCGCAGGACAACGCCCTCTACGCCATCCCGGGCTTTATCTACTTCGGCGACGACTTTATGTTTCTGGGAGATCGGGCCCGCTACTACTTCCACAAGGATGAGAACGTGGCCCTCTACGGCTATGGCCGGGTCCGTTTTGGCAATCTGGATCCCGAGGACTCTCCGGCCTTTACTGGCATGGAGCAGCGAAAATGGCAGCTGGAAGGCGGGATCGGTGGCAACATCATCACCCCCTACGCCCTGCTGACCGTGCGTGCCAACAGCGATGTCACCGGCCGCAGCAAGGGACAGGAGCTGCTGCTGTGGGCCGATTTCCCCATCCTGCGTGACAACCTGCTGATCATGCCGGGGATGGGGCTGATGCTGCGCAGCGACAAGATGGCCAACTACTACTTCGGCGGCATCTCCGAGAGCGAGGCAACCGCCCAGCGGCCTGCTTGGGATACCGGTACCACCCTCTCCCCGATGACGGCCCTCATCACCAGTTACCGCTTCAGCCCCAACTGGGTTGGCATGTTTGCCATGAACTACGAATGGTATGATCGGGACATCAAAAACAGTCCCATCGTCCAGCACGATGGCGAACTTTATGCGGGTTTTGCGCTGGGCTATATCTGGTAACGGTTATGAGTCTTGAACCGTGAGACACAACCAAACAAAAGGGAGCCCTCGGCTCCCTTTTTCACGGCCATCATCAGGCTGCCTATTCAAGCTTACAGCGTCGCCAGAAAATCGGCCAGCTGCTGATTGACGAAGGCCGGATTTTCCAGCGACGAGATGTGGCCAGCCATCGGGATCTCCCTGAACGGGCAACCCAGCACCTCGGCCATCAGATAGCCCTCCAGCACCGGACGGGCCTTGTCCTCGCAGCCGGTCATCACCAGTGCGGGAGTGGTGATCTCCTCCAGCCACTCGATACGATCTTCGCGGGTCACAAAGCTGCGGCCCACCGCCACCATGGCGGCGATCTTCTCGTTTGGCCAAGCGGCCAGACGCGCCTTGAAATCGGCCTGCAAGTCGGCATCGGGCTGGTTCGCAAAGAAGATAGGCGCCACCTGTTCGATGATGGGCGCCGGCACGGTGCCGAGCTGCTCGATCATCGCCAGCATGCCGAGGTAGCGCTCGCAGGTGATCTGCGGTTCCAGGCCGACAAAACTATCCATCAGCACCAGACCCTTAAGGCGGTTTGGCACCATGCGCGCCAGCTCCACACCCCACATACCGCCGATGGAGAGGCCCACCAACACGAACTCCTCAATGCCGAGGGCATCGAGCAGCGCCAGGTGATCCCGCGCCAGAGTCGCCAGGGTGCAGCCACCTTCGGGGAGCAGGTCGGAATCGCCGTGGCCCCACAGCTCGGGAACGATGCAGCGATAGCTGCCCTTGAGCGCCTCGATTTGCGGCGCCCACATGGCGCTGTCCCACAGATAGCTGTGGCCAAACAGCAGTACCGGCCCTTGCCCTTCATCCAGATAGGCCATCCGGCGGCCCGCTATCTCCATAAAATGCTTCATGTTATCTCCTGTTGCCAGCGATGGGCGGGCAGTGTATCACGTCCCCCTTGGCAGGTGACGCCTCCCTGGTGCAAGCTGACAGTGACTCAAAGAAGTCACCCATGAAAGGATGCCAAAAGGAGAAGCCCATGGCGAAGGAGAAGAGCAAGAAGCGGCCACGTCTGGACAAGAAGTGCTACGAGCACCACCTTGCCCATCTGCAGGAGGAGCTGGTCAAGCTGCAGGAGTGGGTCAAGCAGGAGGGGTTAAAGGTAGTGGTACTGTTCGAAGGACGGGACGCCGCGGGTAAAGGGGGCGTCATCAAGGCGATCACCGAGCCGCTCAACCCCCGGGTCTGCCGGGTCACGGCGCTGCCCGCCCCCTCCGATCGAGAGCGCTCCCAGTGGTACTTTCAGCGTTATGTGGCCCACCTGCCCGCCGCTGGCGAGATGGTGCTGTTTGACCGATCCTGGTACAACCGGGCCGGAGTCGAGCGGGTGATGGGATTTTGCAGCGACGCCGAGTATCGCGAGTTTCTGCGCGCCTGCCCCGAGTTTGAGCGGATGCTGATCCGCTCCGGCATCACGGTGATCAAATACTGGTTCTCGGTCAGTGACGAGGAGCAGGAGAAGCGCTTTAAAGAGCGGATCAACACCCCCATCAAGCGCTGGAAGTTCAGCCCGATGGATTTGCAGTCCCGCTCGCGCTGGGTGGAATACTCCCGCGCCAAGGATGACATGTTCACCTACACCGACACCGAGGATTGCCCCTGGTTCGTGGTGGAGGCAGATGACAAACGCCGTGCCCGCCTCAACTGCATCGCCCATCTGCTGAGCAAGGTGCCCTACGAGGCGATCCACTACGAGCCTATCAAGCTTCCCCCCATCAAGACCGAAGGGTATGAGCGCCCGCCGCTGGCCAGCCAGACCTTTGTGCCCGATATTACCGCCGAACTCGAGGCTTGAACCGGGTTACCTTGCCTATCTGCATGTTCAAATCGCAGGCAATAAAAAGCCGGTCTGACGACCGGCAAAAAGGCATTGATTATTAAGAAAGGAAAACCGGCACAACAAAAAATCAGGTACGGATATATTTGGCGGTACGGGGGAACGCCTGCTCCTTGGCATCGAACAGGTAGCAGGCTTCGGCCGGGATACCCACGCTGTAGGTCTGACCGGTCGCCACATCCACATCCGAGGTGGCCTTGACGGTAAAGTCGTGACCATCCACATCCATATAAACGAAGGACTCGGCGCCCAGGTGCTCGGCCACCTGCACGATCCCACTCACCTTGCTGTGCGCATGGGGGTGATCCAGCGGCATCAGGTGCTCGGGGCGAATGCCCAGCTCCACCTTGTCACCCACAGCGCCACTGCGGGCATCGACCCGGGCACGCACGGTATCGCCAGAGGTCAACTTGACCAGGCACTCCTGCTCGCCAATCTCCAGCAACTCGCCCGCCAGGAAGTTCATCTTGGGAGAGCCGATAAAGCCCGCCACGAACTTGTTGTCCGGGTTGTGGTAGAGATCCAGCGGTGAACCGAACTGTTCCAGGTTGGTGGCAGCTTCGGCCTTGAGCGGGCTCAGCACCACAATCTTGTCGGCCAGGGTCATCGCTTCCACCTGATCGTGAGTCACGTAGATGATGGTGGAGTTAAGCTCCTTGTGCAGCTTGGCGATCTCGATCCGCATCTTGACCCGCAGCGCGGCATCCAGGTTGGAGAGCGGTTCGTCAAACAGGAACACCTGCGGCTGCTGCACGATGGAGCGACCGATGGCGACCCGCTGACGCTGACCACCGGAGAGCGCCTTGGGCTTTCTGTCCAGCAGCGGCTCAAGACCCAGGATCTCGGCGGCGCGCATCACCCGCTTGTGGATGTTCTCCTTGTCCATTTTCTTGAGCTTCAGACCAAAGGCCATGTTCTCGTAGATGTTCATGTGGGGATAGAGGGCGTAGGACTGGAACACCATGCCGACGTTGCGCTCTACAGGCGGTACGTCGTTCATGTAGCGACCGCCGATGGTCAGCTCACCGCTGGTGATGTCTTCCAGACCCGCGATCATCCGCAGCAGGGTGGATTTACCGCAGCCGGACGGGCCGACGAAGACGATGAATTCGCCCTCCTTGATGGAGAGGTTGATATTGCGCAGGGTGTCCTTGTGAACAGCCGGATCGTAATTTTTGCGAACGTTGTTGAGTACTACTTCAGCCATGACGAGCTCCGCTCTTGAATCTTTGCAAATCGTGATAGCGGGGGGAGTCAGCTCCCCCGGCCATAAACTTAACCTTTCACACCACCAGCAGTCAGACCGCCAACCAACCAGCGCTGTGCCAACAGGAAGACCACAGTGATGGGGAAACCGGAGAGCACTGCGGCCGCCGCGAAATCACCCCACAGATAGTTCTGCGGATAGAGGTACTGCTGGGCCCCGACCGCCAGGGTCAGATTGTTCACATCCTGCAGCAGGATGGAGGCCATGGGCACCTCGGTAATGGAACCGATAAAGGCCAGAATAAACACTACCGCCAGGATGGGCACCGACAGGGGCAACAGGATCAGACGGAATGCCTGCCACGGGGTCGCACCGTCGATGGCCGCCGCCTCCTCCAGGGAGGAGTCGATGGTCTCGAAGTAGCCCTTGATGGTCCAGACGTGCAGGGCAATCCCCCCCATGTACGCCAGGATCAGGCCACCGTGGGTGTTGAGACCGAGCCAAGGGATGTAGTCACCAATCTTGTTAAAGAGCGCGTAGATGGCTACCAGCGCCAACACCGCCGGGAACATCTGGAAAATCAGCATGCCCTGCAGGATGGTGGACTTGCCACGAAAACGCAGGCGGGCAAAGGCGTAAGCACAGGTGGTGGAGAGCGTCACGATCATCAGGGCAGTGATGCCGGCGATCTTGATGGAGTTCCACAACCAGGTCAGCACCGGGAACGGCGGCGGCGTGATGCTGCCGTCGGCGTTGGTGATGGACATGCCCAGCGCCAGCTTCCAGTGATCCAGCGTCGGATTGGAGGGGATGATCTCCCCTACCGCGAAGTTACCGTTACGGAACGAGATGGCGATAACCATGATCAACGGGAAGATGATCAACGCCAGGAAGCCCCACATGACCAGGTGGGTTGCCCACACCCGGTATTTAACTGATTTGGGTTGTACGATTGCCATGTTGAAGCCTCCTTACAGCTGCTTGTCGGCTTTGGACAATTTCAGGTTGAGCAGCGCCAGCGCACCTACGATGAGGAAGATGGCTGTGGCGATGGCACTGGCCAGACCGTAGTCCTGACCACCCGATCCCTGGAACGCAATCCGGTAGGTATAACTCACCAGCAAGTCGGTGGTACCGGCCGGAGTGCTGGCGCCGATGATGTCGGGCGCACCGTTGGTCAACAACTGGATAAGCACGAAGTTGTTGAAGTTGAAGGCGAACGAGGCAATCAACAGGGGTGTCAGCGGCTTCATCAGCAGCGGCACGGTGATCTTGAAGAAGTTCTGTACCGGGCCGGCACCGTCCATGGCGGACGCTTCATAGAGATCTTCCGGAATGGCTTTGAGCAGGCCCATGCAGAGGATCATCATGTAGGGGTAGCCGAGCCAGGTGTTGACAATCAGGATCATCACCTTGGCCAGGAAGGGGTTGGTATACCAGTCCGGCTTGATGCCAAACGCCGCTTCCAGGAACATGTTGATCTCACCGAAGTTCTGGTTGAACAACCCCTTGAACACCAGGATGGAGATAAACGCCGGAATCGCATAGGGCAGGATCAGCATGACTCGATAGAAACCACGCCCCTTGAGCTCTTCCCACTGCACCAGACAGGCCAGCACCATGCCGATAGCCAGGGTGAAAGCGACGGAGCAGGTTGAGAAGATCACGGTCCAGATGAAGATCTGCAGGAAGGGTGACTGGATGCCCGGATCGGTGACGATGCGCGCGAAGTTCTTCCAACCGACGCTCACCACAAAGCCCGGAGCAATACCCTTGCCGACAAACTGACCCTGTTCGTCGATGTACTGATAGAAGCCGGTCTCACCATTGGGCAGCATCAGCTCGCCATTCTGGGTATCACGCAGCAAGTTGCTGTCTTTGATCACCACGCCGGATTCGAGCTTGATACCATCAACCAAGCGGATGTATTGCTGCTTCTGGGCGGCAAACTTGCGCAGGCTGCTCAGGGTCAGGTGGGTACCGCCATCCGGCAGCACCAGATCAAGGTCACTCAGGTGAGTACGATGCTCAACAATGGCGCGGATCGGTGCGGCCTTGCTGGCAGCTTCGCCGGTGAAGGGCTGCAGCTCGACCACTTGCTGGGTGTTCTGCACACGGCCCTCGCGGGACGCCAGCTCACGGGCCTTGTTGGTCATCAGGGAAACAGGTTGGCTGATAAAGGATTGATCATCCTGTGTCAGCAGCAGCTGGAACTGGCCGTTGTCGCCACCCAGCAGGGTAAAATCGAATTCACCGCCCGCCACCTTGTAGGTTTTCTTCAGGTGGTAGTCCCGCGCCTGCTCCACGGAGAGCAAGTTGGACCCCGAATAGTTGGTGAAGGCAATGCCAATGGTGTAGGCAAGAGGGAAGATGATAAACACAACCATGCCCGCAACACCCGGAAAGATGTAGCGATGGGCATAGGTCTTCTTGTTCATGAAGACATACAGACCGACGGAAACCACCACCAGATCCAGCAGCGCGAATACCCACTCGCCACTGGCGTACATCATCACGGCTGCGTAGCCGTTGAGGATGGCAACCAGGGCCGCTATGGTCCACTTAAGCCAGGTGTGCTTATCCTTCGGACCGGCATAGGACTCAACAGAAGGTACTACTTCCATGCCAATTAACCTTTATAACGCCAAGAGAGATTTGAGAGAGTGGGAGGCCATGACGGCCTCCCGGGTAGTGCGTGCTTACTGAACGATACGCTTGGCAGCGGTATCCAGCGCTTCGTCAACACCCTGACGACCGGAGGTCACGTTCTTGAGGGCAGTTTCGAAGGAAGACCAGAAACGGCTCATCTCGGGAACGGATGGCATCGGCTCGCCAGCCTGGGCGTTCAGCATGGTGGCCTTGATGTGCGGATCGGATTCCAGGGTCTTCTGGAAGGATTTCAGCGCAACGGCACCCAGCGGCTTGTCGGCGTTAACCGGCGCCAGACCGGCATCGGTCAGCAGGTAGTTTTCCAGGAACTCGATAGCCAGATCCTTGTTCGGGCTGGCAGCGTTGATGGTGGCACCCAGTACGCCAACGAAGGCTTTGGCCGGCTTGCCGTTCAGGGTCGGCAGCGGCGCTACGCCGTACTTGATGCCGCTCTTGTCCAGGTTGCTCCAGGCCCAGGGACCATTGATCATCATGGCCACTTCGCCCTTGTTGAACTTGGCGTCCATCACACCGTAGTCGATGCCTTTTTCAAGGTGACCGGACTTGATCATCTCGGAGATGTAGCCCACGCCCATCTTGGCACCTGCGTTGTTCACGCCGGTATCTTTGACATCATAACCGGTAGCGGTTTTCTTGAAGGCGTAACCACCGTTGGCAGCCACCAGCGGATAGCTGAAGTACGGGGTGTCATAAGCCCACATGATGGCGCGCTTGCCATTTTTCTTCAGAGTCTCGTCAATCTTGGCGATCTCTTCGAAGGTTTTCGGCGGCTCGGGCAGCAGGTCTTTGTTATAGATCAGGCTGACAGCTTCCATGGCAACCGGGTAGCCATAGGTTTTGCCATCAACAGTCATGGCATCCCATGCCAGCTGTTCAAATTTGCCTTTGGTGGCAGCGTTCGGCGTTACCGGAACCAGCAAACCGGCTTTGACCCACTCACCGTAACGGTCGTGAGCCCAGAAGAAGATGTCCGGGCCGTTGCCAGTGGCGGCGGCTTGCTGGAATTTCACTTCAACCTGATCCGGGTGAGCCACAGTAACCTTGATGCCGGTTTCTGCTTCAAACTTCTTACCCACTTCAGCCAGACCGTTGTATCCCTTGTCACCGTTGATCCAGATGGTCAGCTGGCCTTCATCGATGGCAGCAGTAGCAGAGCAAGCGACGCCAAGAGTGGCCAGACCGATCAGGGATGACAGCAATTTCTTTTTCATGAGCCTTTCCTTGTATTAGTTCCGCGCTGTAAGAGCATTGTGTGCGAGATGAATATTATCCCAAGCGGCAAACGGCTCACATGACGCAACTCGCATTTTTGAAATGCAATTACGTATTTCCTTCCAGAAAGTTTTGAAAACATTTTCTTATTTCAGGGAATTACGGCCATTTATCGGCTTAATTCCAGACAACCACAGAATAATAATTACCAAAATGAAATAAAATTTCATGAATGAAAGGGTTTTCACCTCAATGAAAACCCTTTCAGGTGGTTTATTTTGTTTGATTTGTTAACAAAGTACCGCGCCAGTTTCGAGGTCTGCCCGAGCGCGATAAAAAAAGAGACCCCGCCGGGGCGGAGTCTCTTTTTGCCAGAAATGACGAGTTGATCACACTCGGGAGCATGACTACGACTGGCGCAGCAGCTGATCCTTAAGATTGGGCGGCACACCCTTGATGGTCAGGGTGTCGGTCTGAGGGTCGTAAAAGATCCGGCTGTTCAACAGCTTCTGCTCAAAGCTCAGAGTCAGACCGCCGCCGGAGCCGACAAACTTGGTCAAACCACGCAAGGTAGAGCGATCCGCCGGGAAACGCTCTTCCAGCTCATACTCCTGACCGATAAAGCTGTAAAAATCGAGGTCACCGTCGCCGGGCAATTCTGCAGACAACTCCTTGATTTCGATCTCTTCACCGGCGCTCGCCTGTTCGGTGCAATATTTGAAGACCTGCTTTTTATAGTCATTGCGCTCGGTCGGTTCAAGCTGACGACTGTCGCAATAATCTTCTACCGCCTGCAGCAAGCCTTTATTTTGTACCTTGGCATCCATACCCTCGCGGGCACCCAGCAGATCCATAAAGAAGTCGCCCAGTTTGCGACCAATGCGCCCCTTGCTGAAGGTGATATAGCGGCGCGAATCCGGTTGGGTTTTCCATTCGGTCAAATCAATGCGGGCCACCAGATTGAGTTTGCCGATATCCAGATACTGGATATGGCGCAATTCCAGCGCTTCGCTGACGGTGACGCTCTCCTTGCCCTCCAGCAGGGCAATCAGCAGATAATCGACCCCGACGTAGTTATATTTGGCAAACAGCAGCACCCCCTGCTCATCGAGGGCGTGCTCCACCAGCTGCTTGACCAGCATCTGGGTCACAGTGACCGAGAAGGGAACGAATTCGGTCTGCTCGGCGAGCAGCTGTTCGAGGGCGATACGAAACGCGGGTGAAGGCTGCTTGGGAGCATCGATGCCGTCAGCCAGCTCGGCGACGGAGGCCTCGGGGTCAGCAAAGAAGCCAAAGCCCTTGCCGCCCTTGCCGTTGTAGATCCGATGCAGTTCCGCCATCAGTCCCTGTACCGCCTCATCAGGGGGCAGGGTCTGGCTGCGGGTATCGGCGTGGGGTTGACCATCGCCGCCCTGGCGCAAGGAGTGAAGAATGATCTTGTCGATATCGAGACTCATGTCACAAAGCCATAGTGTTAGCCGAAAGGGTGAAGTATTATAAGGCGCTTTGAACCGAGATGAACTGAAGATTATGCCTATCGTATCAAAGTACAATAACGAGCAATTTGACGCCCTGATGAACGACCTGATCACCGCGCTGGAAAAGCATAAAGCGCCGGTGGATCTCAGCCTTATGGTGCTTGGCAATCTGACCACCAATATCATCAACGGTATGGCACCGGCCCAGCGCCAGGCCATCACTGAAAAGTTTGTCCAGGCCCTGACCGCATCGGTCGATAATCGCCACGACGCACACTGAGTCCCCGACTCTGTTGATTTGACGTTTCTCAACGCAGATGGATCACTATGGTCGAAACCGGTAACCCCTATCGTGATAATGTCTCTCGCCTGATCACCTGGGGGCATTGGTTCTCCTTCTTCAACATTATTCTGGCCATGCTCATCGCCACCCGTTATCTGGGTGCCATCAGCTGGCCATCGACCACGCTTGGCGTGATCTATCTCGTTGTAAGCTGGATTGGCCACTTCTCGTTTCTGAGTTTTGTCACCTACCTGTTGACGATCTTCCCGCTCAGCTTCGTGCTGCCCAAGGAGAAGTCGTTGCGGTTCATCTCGGCCATCATCGCCACCCTGGCGCTGGTGCTGCTGCTGATCGACACCCAGGTATTCCGGCTGTTCAAGTTCCACCTCAACAGTCAGGTATGGCAGTTGCTGCTGGATCAGGCGCAGACCGAAGAGGGCTCAATCTGGAGCATCATCTTCGTTGCCGTGCCCACCATCTTCCTGCTGCAACTGCTGCTGTCGGCCTATGTCTGGCGCAAGATCAACAAGCGCAAGCGCCGCCAGTACGGCAATCAGGTGGGGCTGGCCCTGCTGATCTGCTTTATTCTGACCCACGTGGTCAACAGCTGGGCGGATGCGACCCTCTATCAGCCGATCACCATGCAGAGAGCCAACTTCCCCCTCTCCTACCCCATGACGGCCCGCTCCTTCCTGGCCAAACATGGCTGGCTGGATCTGGATCAGTACGAGAAGCAGGCGGCCTCCCAGGGTGATAACAGCGACAGCCGGATGCACTATCCGCTGCGCCCGCTCAACGTCAACGCCCCCCTGACTCACAACAATCTGCTGATTGTGGTGGTCGACTCATTGCGTTTTGACATGCTCAACAACATCAACATGCCCAATCTGCAGCGCTATGCGGATCAGCATCTGACGTTCCGCAATCACCTGAGTGGCGGCAACGACGACCTGATGGGCATGTTCAGCCTCTTCTACGGGTTGCCCGGCCACTACTACAAGGACATCAGCAGCGACAAGCGTCCGCCGGTGCTGTTCGACGAGATGCTGCGCCAGGATTACCAGTTCGGGCTGTTCGGCGCGATGGAAGATGCCCAGAAGTATCGCAAGAGCATCCTCGCCGGTCTGCGCAAACAGGTGTTTGTCTCCGAACAGAGTGACGATGGCAAGCTGCTGACCGACTGGCAACAGTGGCTGGAGAAGCGCTCTCCCGAGCGCCCCTGGTTCTCGCTGGTCTATCTCTCGAGCCCCGGCGACTACCAGTTACCCGCCACCATGAAGGGGCCGTTCCAACCGGAGCTTGCCAACTTCAATCCGGCGACCGCCTATCGGGCGGAGAACCTGCAAAAACTGGAAAACCGCTACAAGAACTCGGTCTTCTATACCGACCAGTTGCTTGAGCAGATGCTGACCAAATTGCAGTCGCAGGGGATGGACAGCAACACCATCGTCGTCATCACCTCCAACCACGGTCAGGAGTTCAACGACACCCGCAGCAACAGCTGGGGCGCAGGCAGCAACTACTCACCCTATCAGGTGCAGGTACCGCTGGTACTGGCCTGGCCGGGGCGCAGCAGTGACGTTCGGGAACAAGCAAGCAGCCATTTCGATCTGGCGCCGACCCTGATGCAGGGGATGCTGGGCGTACGCAATCCGGCGCGCGATTACAGCGTTGGCCGCTCGCTGTTTGATACCAGCCCGCGCAACTGGCTGCTGGCCGGGGATCAGAACGACTTCGCCATCTATGAAGGGGACACCATCACCCACTTCAACAAGCAGGGTGACTTCGAACTGCTGGAACGCAACAGCTATCGCCCGATCAAGCACGGCACCCCGGATATGGGCGCCATGATCCAGGTGATGAACGAGCTGAACCGCTTCTATCGCAACCAGTGAAGCGCCCGTTGATGGCTTGATACCATAAAAACGCCCCGAATTCGGGGCGTTTTTCGTTGTATAGCCGGGCCACGTTCACGACTGTTAGCCACCCCACCCTTGCGGGTACTTGTAGCCGACAAAACGCTTTGCTGCATAGGCTTTGAAAGCCGCCGAGTTGTAGGCTGCCGCCACATCTTTGGCAAACGGCTGATCCGCATCTGCGCTTTTCACCACCACCCAGTTGATGAAATCGTAGCTGCGCTCCAGAAACAGTCCTTCACTGAACGGGATACCGCTGGAGGCTGCAAAATTACCGTTGATCACCGAGAAGTCCACATCCTCCCGCGAGCGGGGCAACTGCGCGGCTTCCAGCAACACCAGCTTGAGATTGTGCGGATTGTCCACCACATCAAACTCGCTCGCCTTGAGCGGGTTTATCCCCTCCTTGAGAGTGAGCCAACCAAGATCCTGCAGCATCAAGAGCGCCCGCGCCTGATTGGTGGGATCGTTGGGGATGGCCACCGTGCTCCCCTCTTTCACCTTGTCGAGTGCCGCCAGCTTGCCGGAGTAGAGCCCCATCGGGCCAGTTGGCACCTGGGTAATGGGTGCCAGCGACAAGCCGCGATCTTTGGCAAAACTCTCCAGATAAGGTTTGTGCTGGAAGCAGTTCACATCCAGTGATCCGTCAGCCAGAGCAATATTGGGGGTCACATAGTCGGTGAACTCCACCAGCTTGACTTTGTACCCCTTGGCCTCCAGCTGCGGCTTGATGGAATCGGTTACCATGTCGGCAAAATCCCCCACCGTGGTACCAATCACGATCTCCTGTTTGGTCGGCAAGGACGCATCGGCGGCAACCGCGGAAAAAGAGAGGCTCCCGACCGCCATCGCGGCAATAAAGGTGCTGGCGCCAGCATTGGCGCGCAAGGAAGCAGTCAAAGGAGAAGATAAGAAGGAACGAAACGGCATAGGGACTCCCTGTCAGGTACGCATCAAGCTATGGGACTGCGGCGGGGTGGCTCTCAGAGATTAGGCCCCTCAAACCACAGCAATCTAGCCATCCAAACGGCTATTTCAATTACCATAACAGAGCCATCCACCGCCGCCAAGCAATAAACCGCTGGTTCCACCTCATCACCCTTGCTGTCACCCCCGAATGCATAGCTGCACTCACGTTGGCACATACAACCATGCCACTCACGTTCAAGAGCGCACGAGCTCCCCTCGGGATTGCCCCGAATCGAGACGGCTGCGGCGAAGGAGAGTCGCGAGAGGAGTGAATTACAGATAAAAAGATCAGTAGCGAGCGGTGAGAACCATTCTCAATAAAACACATAACCAGCGTCATTGGAATACCTACCATAAACCAGATCGGATTTCTTTGAACCTCATTGCGTTTTTTGAAAATGGCTCTTTTTGAACCCCTACCACCCGTGTATAGATTTCCGTCGCACTCAGGATGGTGCGATCCAAGATGGAGTTAAAAAAATAATGAAGCAAACATCGTTAGCACTGGCGATCACAGCACTGCTGTCGACCCTGCCCAGTGCGCTCGTTCAGGCAAATGAAGATTGTGCGCCGCTCACCGGCAAGGAGAGCGGCATGGATATCGGACGCAGCAGCACTGAGCGCTGCCTGCCAGGTGCCAATCCCCTGCAGGAGCAGCAGTGGTATCTGCTCAACAGCGGCCAGGATGGGTTCAGCGCCCGTGGCGGTATAGCGAGCAATGACCTCAACCTCTGGTGGGCTCATCGCACCGGCGTGCTGGGCCAGGGAGTCAATGTGGCCGTGGTGGATGATGGTCTGGCCATCGCCCACCCGGATCTGGCGGAGAACGTGCGTCCGGGTTCGAAAAACGTGGTGACCGGCAGCGATGACCCGACACCGACCGATCCGGATACGGCCCACGGCACATCGGTCTCCGGCATTATTGCGGCGGTAGATAACGCCATCGGTACCAAGGGAATTGCCCCGCGAGCCCAGCTGCAGGGGTTCAACCTGCTGGATGACAACAGCCAGCAGTTGCAGAAAGATTGGCTCTACGCCCTTGGCGACAGCGATGCCAGCCGCGACAATCGGGTGTTCAACCAGAGCTACGGCATGAGTGTGGTGGATCCCCGCTCAGCCAACTCTCTGGATCAATCCCAGCTTGATCGTCTGTTTGAACAGCAAACCCTCAAGGCGCAGGGCGCGGCCTATATCAAGGCCGCTGGCAACGGCTTCAACAAGATAGCGGCGGGCGGCTATGTGCTTAACCGCACCGGCAATGGTCCTAAATTGCCGTTTGAAAACAGCAACCTCGATCCCTCCAACAGCAACTTCTGGAACCTGGTGGTGAGCGCGCTCAACGCCGATGGCGTCAGATCCTCCTACTCCAGCGTCGGCAGCAACATCTTCCTGAGCGCGACCGGCGGCGAGTACGGTACCGACGCTCCGGCGATGGTGACCACGGATCTGCCCGGCTGCGACATGGGTTACAACCGCACCGATGATCCCAGCACCAACCGGCTGCACGGCAACCCGCAACTGGATGCCAGCTGCGACTACAACGGTGTGATGAACGGCACCTCCTCCGCCACCCCCAGCACCTCCGGCGCCATGGCGCTGCTGATGTCCGCCTACCCGGATCTGTCGGTACGTGACCTGCGGGATCTGCTGGCGCGCAGCGCAACCCGGGTCGATGCCACACAGAAACCTGTGATGGTCAGCTACACCAGCAGCACCGGCAAGGTGCGTGATGTGAAAGGGCTGGAAGGGTGGGAGCGCAATGCCGCTGGCATGTGGTTCAGCCCGACTTACGGTTTTGGTCTGATCGACGTCAACAAGGCCCTTGAGCTGGCAGCCAATCACCAGCCCCTGCCCCCGCTGGTGCAACTGCCGTGGCAGAAGATCAATGTCAGCGGCAGTGCCGCTGCCATTGCGGATGTGGGCAACAGCCCGACCAGCTCAACAACCCGCATCGCCACACCGTTGACGGTGGAAGCGGTTCAGGTGATGGTGAGCCTGGATCACCAGCGTCTGCCCGATCTGCTGATCGAACTGGTCTCCCCCGCCGGCACCCGCAGCATCCTGCTGAGCCCCTTCAACAGCCTGGTCGGCCAATCTCTCGACCAGCAGCAACTGGGCTTTGTGCGAACCAAGGGATTGCGCGACATGCGGATGCTGTCCAACAAGTTCTACGGCGAATCGGCGCAAGGCACATGGCGACTGGAAGTAACCGATGTTGCCAACGGTACCCGTCAGGTCTCTCTGCTCAATCGCGAGACCCGTGAGCGTACCACCCTGACCGAGCGCAACAATCGCCAACCGGGCAAGCTGATCTCATGGTCCCTGCGGGTCCTGGGTCACGATGCCAACCGCAGCTAACACGCTAGGAGTATTACCATGAACAAACCTGTTACCTTGCTTCTGGCAACCCTGCTGGCCCCCCTCTCGGGACAGCTCTGCGCCCAGGAGTCCGTCACCATGGATGGCAAGCAGTACAGCACCATAGAGGTGAACGGCCAGACCTACCTCATTCCTGACAACGGCAGCAAGAAGCGGGTCGCCCGCAGCCTTGACAGCAAGGTCCCGCAACAGACCCTGCGCCGCGGTGACGTGTTGATGCAAGGGGCCGCCAGCCCGGAGCTGACTGTAAGCGGCACTCTGCTGGTGGAAGCTGACGATGCCAGCGCCAAGGCGCTGGCGACTCGCCACGGCCTGAACTTCAAACAGAGCAGTGGTGGTATCGCCCTGCTGGAGGCCAAACCGGGCACCGATCTCAACGCCATCGCCACCAAGCTCAAGAGCGAAGGGGTGAATGTGCAGATCGAGCTGTCGGGGGCCGAACAGCAGCCGAAATAGGCCGCGACAAACAGATAACAAAGGGGGCCATCATGGCCCCCTTTCTGCTGCTTATTTTGACAGTGACTTACTTGGCGCCATGCTGCTCCGCCAGATAGAGCCAGGTATCAACCACGGTATCGGGGTTGAGCGACACCGAATCGATCCCCTGCTCCACCAGCCAGGCGGCAAAGTCCGGATGATCAGATGGGCCCTGACCGCAGATCCCCACGTACTTGCCCGCCTTGCGCGCAGCCTGGATCGCCATCGCCAGCAGTGCCTTGACCGCCTCGTTGCGCTCGTCGAACAGGTGGGCAATCAGCCCCGAGTCCCGATCCAGCCCAAGGGTGAGCTGGGTCATGTCATTGGAGCCGATGGAGAAGCCATCCACGTGCTCGAGGAACTTGTCTGCCAAGAGGGCATTGCTCGGGATCTCGCACATCATGATCACCTTGAGCCCCCGCTCGCCACGGCGCAGACCGTTCTCGGCCAGGATGTCGATCACCTGCTCCGCCTCGCCCACGGTGCGCACGAAGGGGATCATCACCTCGACGTTGGTCAGCCCCATCACATCGCGCACCCGCTTGATCGCCTCGCACTCGAGGGCAAAACAGGGGCGGAAGCTGTCGGCGATGTAGCGAGATGCGCCACGAAAACCGATCATCGGGTTCTCCTCGTGGGGCTCGTAGCCACGACCGCCCACCAGATTGGCGTACTCGTTGGACTTGAAGTCCGACATCCGCACGATCACCCGCTCCGGCCAGAACGCAGCGCCCAGAGTGGCGATCCCCTCGGTCAGCTTGGCCACGTAGAACTCACGCGGGCTGTCGTAACCGGCGACCATCTTGCCGATGGTGGCCTTGAGCTCTGGGGTTTGCTGGTCAAACTCCAGCAGCGCCTTGGGGTGCACGCCGATCATCCGGTTGATGATGAATTCAAGGCGTGCCAGCCCCACCCCAGCATTGGGCAACTGGGCAAAGTCGAAAGCGCGGTCCGGGTTGCCGACGTTCATCATGATCTTGATGGGCAGGCGCGGCATATTGCCCACCTCGGTCACCGCCACGTCGAAGTCCAGCTCGCCGTCATAGATAAAACCGGTATCCCCTTCCGCGCAGGAGACGGTGATCCGCTGGCCCGGCTGAATATGATCGGTAGCGTTGCCACAGCCCACCACTGCCGGAATGCCCAGCTCGCGGGCGATAATGGCGGCGTGACAGGTGCGGCCGCCCCGGTTGGTGACGATGGCGGAGGCCCGCTTCATGATGGGCTCCCAGTCCGGGTCGGTCATGTCGGTGACCAGCACATCGCCGGGTTGCACTTCGTCCATCTGGCTGATGGAGGAGATGACCCGCGCCGGGCCCGCGCCAATCTTGTGGCCGATGGCCCTCCCCTCGATCAGCACCTTGCCCGCTTGCTTGAGGGCAAACCGCTCGAGGGTGTTGGCCTCCTGGCGGCTGCGCACGGTTTCCGGGCGCGCCTGCACGATATAGAGCTGGCCATCCTGACCATCCTTGGCCCACTCGATATCCATCGGGCGGCCATAGTGCTGCTCGATGATGAGGGCCTGTTTCGCCAGCGCCATCACCTCCTCATCGGTGATACAGAAGCGGCTACGCTCGGCTTCGTTGGTGTCGACAATCTTCACCTGACGGCCGTGACCGGCATCGTCCGAGTAGGTCATCTTGATAAGCTTGGAGCCGAGGGTCTTGCGCACCACCGCCGGGCGCCCCCCCTTGAGGGTCGGCTTGTGCACATAGAACTCGTCCGGGTTGACCGCCCCCTGCACCACCATCTCGCCAAGACCATGGGCGCCGGTGATAAAGACCACGTCGTTGAAACCGGACTCGGTATCCAGGGTAAACATGACGCCGGAGGCGGCGAGATCCGAGCGCACCATCCGCTGCACCCCGGCCGAGAGGGCAACACCCTTGTGGTCGTAGCCCTGATGCACCCGATAGGAGATGGCGCGATCGTTGAACAGGGAAGCAAACACATGCTTGACCGCCGTCATGACGGCATCGATGCCACGTACGTTGAGGAAGGTCTCCTGCTGACCGGCAAAGGAGGCGTCCGGCATATCCTCGGCGGTGGCGGAGGAGCGCACCGCAAACGAGGCCTCGACACCGGCACTCAACTTTTCATAGGCAACCCGGATAGCCTGCTCCAGCTCGGGCTGGAACGGCGCTTCTATCACCCAGTCGCGGATCTGCTGACCGGCCCGGTTGAGGGCGGCGATATCGTCCACGTCGAGATTGTCGAGCAGATGGTGGATCTTGCCGTTGAGGCCGCTTGACTCCAGAAACTCGTTAAACGCAAAGGCGGTGGTGGCAAAGCCCCCCGGCACGGATACGCCGGCGCCAGAGAGGTTGCTGATCATCTCGCCAAGGGATGCGTTCTTGCCGCCAACTCGTTCTACGTCCTGCATTCCGAGTTGTTCGTACCAGAGCACGTACTGTTGCACTTGGATGTCTCCAGGTTGGTGGGCACCGATGCCATAGCACCTCGTGCGCCCGGTTTAATCGATGAGGTTATGGGTAAGTCAGGTGCGTTATTGTCTGTTTCTTTTGTTGCCAATGACCATGAAAACGTTTTCTATTGGTTTTCAAAAAAATCCCCGAGCAAGAGGTGGGGATGGTCGAATGACCGGAACATTCTACAATGGCGACACAAAAAGATAACGATTCAGGTTTGCAAGCCACTTCACAACTTGGGCACAGCAGACCGGTTGACAAAACTGGTATGGTTTCGGGAGATACTTCTCACCCCTTACCCCATGCGACCCCACCCGCGGTATCACAGGAGCCCTACGTGCACACCGTATTTTATGTTTCAGACGGCACCGCCATCACCGCCGAAGTGTTCGGCCACGCGGTACTGAGCCAGTTTCCGCTGGCCTTCGAACAGATCACTATCCCCTTTGTGGAGACACTGGAGAAAGCCCGTCAGGTACGGATGCGGATCGACGAGCAGTTTCGCCAGACCGGGGTACGCCCCATCCTGTTTCACACCATTGTCGACCCGCTGGTACGGGACGAGGTACTGAAATCGGAGGCGTGCGGCCACGACTTTCTCAACACCTTCGTCAGCCCGCTGGAGCAGGAGCTGGGGGTCAAAGCCGAGCCCCGCCTCCACCGCACCCACGGCATGGAGAACCGCAAGCTCTATGACGATCGCATCGAGGCGGTCAACTTCGCACTTGCCAACGACGATGGCATCACCACCAAGGAGTACGATGAGGCGGACATCATCCTGATCGGGGTCTCCCGCTGCGGCAAGACCCCCACCAGCCTTTATCTGGCGCTGCAGTTCGGCATTCGCGCCGCCAACTACCCCTTTATCGAGCAGGACATGGGGATGCTGGAGCTGCCCGCCCCCCTCAAGGCCAACCGTCACAAGCTGTTTGGCCTCACCATAGCGCCGCAGCGGCTGCACGAGATCCGTAACCAGCGCCGTGCCAACAGCCGCTACTCCTCCATCGAACAGTGCGAGCAGGAGCTGGCCTGCGTGGAGCGACTGTTTCGCCAGGAGGCGATCCGCTTCCTGGATACCAGCTCCCACTCGGTGGAGGAGATCAGCGCCAAGGTCCTCGAGGCGACCGGTCTGCGCCGCCAGCTCTGTTAAGCCAGCTTGACAGCTATCGGCATCAACAAAAGATAAAAATTACAGTGTCGCGGCGAAAGTCAGCTGTGGCGAACTGCAATTCACATAGATGACAGTGAAAAGCGTGGATAAAAAAGGGATAATCACCACAAATGCTTATCCCTCTTCTTGTCGACCTTGGCGTTGTGCCCTTGTCACCTGCTGCCAGTTAGCCGCTATTCGATTCCGTTCTGCTGCGCTCGGCAAACAGCCTGCGTTCACTAACGATTGAGCTCAGGGTTGTTCATCAACCGGGCATAGAAGGCCAGCAAACCGTGGCGCAGGCGAACCCGCTCCTCCAGCCAGCCGCCAACGAGCGCCCCCGTCACCCCGCCAACCAGCAGCAGCGACTGCCAGTAGTGCAGCAATCCCTGATCACCGAGCGAGAGCCAGCCCAGCAGCATGGTGGCGGCCACCAGCAACAACAGCGGACTGGCGGCAATCCCTAACCAGAGCGCCACCAGCACACTCCGGGCAACCCCTTGTTGCAGCACGCTTTCGCACTTTCTGTACTCCAACTCCCTGCACTCTTCCCTGTACTCTCGCTTGTTTGGCATCATTTGCATCCATTTGTGGCTTGGCACCACAAAAGCACACCAACAAGACAAAATGTCAATCAAACAGAATTCGATTGCACAAACATTAACCAAAAACTACCAAGAAGCCTCTTCAGATCATGAAAAAGCTGCCTTTGGTACAAAACACGGCCATTAGAGATGGAAAAAAGGTGCATTCATGGCGGATTATCACTATTCTGCTTCGGTTGCCAGCCAACACTAAAAATTGCAAATGGCATGGTGTAACGAAATAAATACAGCTTTCGTCAGGTTTTGGCTACGCACTGCGGCCTGCTCAGGATGAGCCCAACACCGACAAGAGACAACAGAGACGTAAGGACAGACCCATGGATTTGAAACAAGACGGTGAGGAGCTGAAGCGCGGCCTTAAAAACCGCCACATTCAGTTGATTGCTTTGGGCGGCGCCATCGGCACCGGCCTCTTTCTGGGCATTGCCCAAACCATCAAGATGGCAGGCCCCTCAGTCCTGCTGGGTTATGCCATCGGCGGCTTTATCGCCTTCCTGATCATGCGCCAGCTCGGTGAAATGGTGGTGGAAGAGCCGGTAGCCGGTTCATTCAGCCACTTTGCCTACAAATACTGGGGCGAGTTTGCCGGTTTTGCGTCCGGCTGGAACTACTGGGTGCTCTACGTGCTGGTGAGCATGGCCGAGCTGACCGCGGTGGGCATCTATGTCCAGTACTGGTGGCCCGAGATCCCGACCTGGATGTCGGCAGCCTTCTTCTTCGTGCTGATCAACGCCATCAACCTCTCCAACGTCAAAGCGTTTGGCGAAATGGAGTTCTGGTTCGCCATCATCAAGGTGGTTGCCATCATCGGCATGATTGGCTTTGGCGGCTATCTGCTCATCTCCGGTGCCGGCGGACCCGAGGCAAGCGTCACCAACCTGTGGGCTCAGGGCGGTTTCTTCCCCAACGGCATCAGCGGTCTGGTGATGGCGATGGCGGTGATCATGTTCTCCTTTGGCGGCCTGGAGCTGGTGGGCATTACCGCCGCCGAAGCGGACAACCCCGAGAAGAGCATTCCCAAGGCCACCAATCAGGTGATCTACCGCATCCTCATCTTCTACATCGGTGCTCTGGCTATCCTGATGTCCCTCTACCCTTGGGGTAAAGTGGTGGAAGGCGGCAGCCCGTTCGTGATGATTTTCCACGCTCTGGACAGCAATCTGGTCGCCACCGTACTCAACATCGTGGTACTGACGGCGGCACTGTCGGTCTACAACAGCTGCGTCTACTGCAACAGCCGGATGCTGTTCGGTCTGGCCAAACAGGGCAACGGCCCGAAAGCCCTGCTCAAGACCAACAAGAGCGGCGTGCCGCTGGTTGCCCTCTCGGTCTCAGCCATCGCCACCCTGCTCTGCGTGCTGATCAACTACCTGATGCCGGGCAAGGCGTTCGGCCTGCTGATGGCGCTGGTGGTCTCCGCACTGGTGATCAACTGGGCGATGATCAGCCTCGCGCACCTCAAGTTCCGCAAGGCCAAGGTCGCAGAGGGTGTCCAGCCCAAGTTCAAGGCGTTCTGGTACCCCTTCGGCAACTATCTCTGCCTCGCGTTCATGGCCGGTATTCTGGTGATCATGTATATGACCCCCGATTTCCGCATCTCGGTCGAACTGATCCCGGCATGGCTGGTCGTGCTGGGTATCGGCTTTGTCATCAAGCGCAAGGGACAGGCCCAAAGCAAGGTTGCAGCCAATCTGGGTTAATACCCGCAGCTGAGAAAAACAATGCAAAACGCCGATCGGATGATCGGCGTTTTTTTATTGCGCGCAGCACTATTAGCAGCCGTAGCCCTCAGGAAGGCAGCTCTTGCCTTTGATCTTGCCGATGCTCCGGGCTGTTGACGCAACACTCATCGCGGAAAAAGGCGATGATCTCCTCCAACACCGCGTATTGAGAGACGCAAAGCAGGGTGCGACTCTCCCGGTTTTGCTTCACCAGCCCCACCGAGACCAGCGCCGCGATATGGTGGCTAAGGGTGGAAGCGGGGATCGCCAGCTGCTTTTGCAGCTCACCCACCGGCAGCCCCTGCTCTCCCGCCTTGACCAGATGCTTGAAGATAAACAGCCGGGTCGGATGACCCAGCTCTTTCAATGCCTTGGCGACCTCTTCCAGTTGCATCTCTGCGCCCTCTACAAATTTGATATTTCGATAATACCAGAAATATCTTGACCGGCCATTCATTTCGATTATTTTGGAAATATAGAAACCAAGTGAGGATACGACAATGAATGAGTGGTTAACCATGCTGACCGATGCAGCCCAGATGTTCCTGTTTCTGGCTGTCGAGCTGTCGGTGCTGTTTCTGGTCATTAGCGCCGGGGTCAGCCTGATCCGCCAGAAGATCCCCGACGAGAAGATCCAACGGATGCTGGGGGCGCGCCATGGCAAGGGCTATCTGCTCTCGGCCCTGCTCGGTGCCGTCACCCCCTTTTGCAGCTGCTCCACCATCCCCATGCTGAGAGGATTGCTCTCGGCCAAGGCTGGCTTTGGCCCCACCCTCACCTTCCTGTTTATCTCGCCACTGCTGAACCCCATCATCGTCGGCTTGATGTGGGCCACCTTTGGCTGGAAAGTGACCCTGCTCTACGCCGTGATCGCCGCCAGCGTCTCCGTCATGGCGAGCATGCTGCTCGACAGATTGGGGTTCGAGCGCCATGTCATCGACCCCAAAGAGGCCACCCCCTCTTGCGGTAGCGGCTGTGGCCCGGCAACCCGCGCCACCACTCAAGCACATTGCAGTGACAACCAACGCAGTGCCATTCGCGCAATCAACCCCCTCAACGGGGCAGCGTGCTGCCCGGCTCCGCAACCAGAGATGGCAGAGCAGGCCGCCCTCTCCTGCTGCAGCGATGGCACTGCAACCCTAGCCAGTGCGCCACAGCTCCCCACCGCCTGGGTCAAAGCTCGCATCGATGCCTGGCAGCAGTTCAAAGCGGTATTGCCCTTCCTGCTGCTGGGGGTGCTCATCGGCTCGTTTATTTACGGTTTTATTCCGGCCGAGTGGATCGCCGCCCATGCTGGCGCCGACAACCCGCTGGCCATCCCCTTCAGCGCCATCGTCGGGATCCCGCTCTACATCCGCGCCGAAGCCGTGATCCCGCTGGCGTCGGTACTACTGGGTAAAGGGATGGGAATGGGCGCCGTCATGGCGCTGATCATCGGCAGTGCCGGTGCCAGCCTGACCGAGGTGATCCTGCTCAAATCGATGTTCAGAACCCCGATGATTGCGGCCTTCCTTACCGTGATACTCGGCATGGCGATCCTGATGGGCTACCTGACGCAACTGCTGTTTTAAGTCGCCCATCTTTAAACAGGCAAAATGCCAAAGCAGCCGAGTGTGAAACCATCAGGCTTACCCTAGACAAACGCCGATCGGATGATCGGCGTTTGTCTATTCCGTACGGCAATCAATTTGAGACAGCCAAAGGATGAGGGGTTTGCTGCTCTCCGGGCCATGTGACTTGGCCTGCCTCCCCTCGCCGAACTGTGCTGTAAAAATGTGAGACCCATCCCGTCCCCACGCAGTAGCACAAGAGTTAATGTGCAACAACACAATAAATGAACATCCTCTGCCATACTCAAACGAAGTATTCCGTTACGCCGAAACCGGAGCCTGATCATGGTAACCAGCTCGCTTCACACCACAGATACCGAGGTTGAATTTGCCGACGATATCCAGTTGGTATCGACGACCGACCTCAAAGGGGACATCACCTACGCCAATCCGGCGTTTTGTCAGGTGGCAGGCTATCGCCTGGAAGAGATGTTGGGGCAGCATCACAATCTGGTGCGCCACCCCGACATGCCCAAGGCAGCGTTTGCCGATCTCTGGGCCCACCTGCAGGCAGGCAAACCATGGCGAGGCATGGTAAAAAATCGCTGCAAAGATGGTCGCTATTATTGGGTTGATGCCTATGTCACCCCGATTTATGAAGATGGCAAGATGGTGGGTTACCAATCCGTCCGCTGCCGTCCAGCCGCAGAGCACAAAGCGCGTGCCAGCAAGATGTACAAAACCCTTAAAGCCCGTGAAACCGGCTCTGCCATTCACATGGGCCTGCGTCAACTCACACCGGCCATGATGACCATACCTCTGCTGCTCGTCAGCGTGATCAGCGCGCTCTGGCTGCTCTCACCGCTGCAGGCGCTCTGGGTCATCATTCCTCTCTTGGCAGCCATCTGGTTCAATCGCCACCCTCTCTTCCTCACACCGCGATTCTTGCAGCAGCTCGAGCAGGATTACGACAGCATCAGCCGCCTTATCTTCTCGGGGGATGCCCCCCACAGCATTGCCGATTTCCATATCAAGCTCGGGCAAGCGAAGATCCGTACCGTACTCGGCCGGGTGGATGACACCACCGCGTCGCTCAATGCCATGGCCAATGACCTGCGCGGCTCCGCCTCGCTGGCCAGCCAGGATATCTCTTCGCAAGACACGCAGATCCAGCAGATTGCCACCGCCGTCACCCAGATGGCTTCGGCCGCCGAGGAGATCAACCGCAATATTCAAGACAGCAACAGCCAGATTGAAGAGGCCCGTAGCCACTGCATCACCACCAGCACCCAGCTTTCGGAAGCAGGAGAAGAGATGTCGGCGCTTGCTACTCAAGCGGAGCAAGCCTTTCAGTCAGCCGTCGAACTGGCGAGCGAATCCGAGCGGATCGGCACCATCATGAGCGAAATTCGCGGCATTGCAGATCAAACCAACCTGCTGGCGCTCAATGCCTCCATCGAAGCCGCACGGGCAGGCGATCAGGGGCGTGGCTTTGCAGTGGTGGCGGACGAGGTTCGCAGCCTGTCGACCAGAACCCACAAGGCAACAGAGCAGATCCAGAACAGCATTGGCCATATCCAGCAAACCCTGGGGGGATGGAAAGAGATGATGCATCTCAATGTGACCAGAACCAACGCCTGCCTCGCCACCACCCGGGCAAGCACCGGCAACCTGAATCAGGTTGTGGTCGAGATAGACAAGGTCTCTGATTTTTCCAACCAGATCACCGCAGCAGCCACCGAGCAACAAGCAGTCATCGAGGAGATCAGTCGCAATATCAATCAGATATCCTCGCTCTCTCACGATAACAGTCTCAAAATCGATCAGGTGAGTGAAACCAGTGCCAACTTGCAGAGCAAAGCGAGCCAGCTCAAGGACTTAAGCCGGACGTTTGGATAGCAGCAATCAGATGACATATAAAAAGGGCCACCCGTCTGGGTGGCCCTGTTGTTTATAAGGCTTAACTGTTGCCCCTAAACGCCACTTACTTGGCGTAATCCTCGGTCGGAATGCAGGAGCAGAACAGGTTGCGATCGCCGTAGACGTCGTCGATGCGGTTGACCGAGGGCCACAGTTTGCTGGCACGCACGGCGTCGGATGGGAAGACCGCCTCGGCACGGCTGTAGCCACGGGACCACTCTGCATCCATCACATCGTCCTGGGTGTGAGGCGCATGGACCAGCGGGTTGTCGGCGAGGCTCCACTGCCCCTCCTGCACCTTGGCAATCTCGGCGCGGATGGACGTCATAGCCTCGACGAAGCGATCCAGCTCACGCTTGGATTCCGATTCGGTCGGCTCGACCATCAGGGTGCCCGCTACCGGGAAACTCATGGTCGGTGCGTGGAAGCCGTAGTCCATCAGCCGCTTGGCCACATCCATCTCGCTGATGCCGGAAGCCTCCTTGAGCGGACGGATATCCAGGATGCACTCGTGGGCCACCCGACCGTTGCGCCCGGAATAGAGCACCGGGAAGGATTCGCCCAGCTTCTTGGCCAGATAGTTGGCGTTAAGGATGGCGACCTGAGTGGATCTCTTCAGTCCCTCGTCACCCAGCATGGCGATGTACATCCAGCTGATGGGCAGGATGCTGGCCGAGCCGAACGGTGCCGCCGACACGGCGCCGTTGTCACGGCTCTCCTTGTCGGTCTTGACCACGGCGTGGCCAGCCACGAACGGTGCCAGATGCTTCTTCACGCCGATGGGGCCCATGCCTGGGCCGCCACCGCCGTGAGGAATGGCGAAGGTCTTGTGCAGGTTGAGGTGAGAGACGTCCGCGCCGATAAAGCCCGGTGCCGTCAACCCGACTTGCGCGTTCATATTGGCGCCGTCCAGATAGACCTGACCACCGTGCTGGTGAACGATGTCGCACACCTCCTTGATGGTCTCCTCGTACACCCCGTGGGTGGAGGGGTAGGTCACCATCAGACAGGAGAGCTGA
Source organism: Aeromonas sp. ANP5 (assembly GCF_963870295.1). Classification (NCBI taxonomy): domain Bacteria; kingdom Pseudomonadati; phylum Pseudomonadota; class Gammaproteobacteria; order Aeromonadales; family Aeromonadaceae; genus Aeromonas; species Aeromonas sp. ANP5. The sequence goes on from NZ_CAWMRY010000034.1 coordinate 43,960, forward strand.
TCCCCCGCCTCGGCGGCCTTGGCGCGCAAGTCGTCGAGATCCACGTTGCCGGACTTGTCACAAGCAGTGACGATCACCTTGAGCCCCGCCATCTGGGCAGAGGCCGGGTTGGTCCCGTGGGCGGACGCAGGGATCAGGCAAATATCGCGATGCCCTTCGCCGCGGGACTCGTGGTACTTCTTGATGGCCAAGAGACCAGCGTACTCGCCCTGGGCACCTGAGTTGGGCTGCATGCAGACCGCATCGTAACCGGTCACCTTCACCAGCCAGTTTTCGAGGTCGGCCAGCAGCAACTGGTAGCCCTTGGCCTGCGCCAGCGGGGCGAACGGGTGCAACTTGCCAAACTCGGGCCAGGTGACCGGGATCATCTCGGCGGTGGCGTTGAGCTTCATGGTGCAGGAGCCGAGCGAAATCATGGCGTAGTTGAGCGCCAGATCTTTGGCTTCGAGACGGTGGATATAACGCAGCATCTCGGTTTCGGAGTGGTACTTGTTGAACACCTCGTGGGTCAGCACGGCATCGGTGCGCAGCAGATCCTGCGGGATGGCGTGATGGGCCTGAGCCGCCTTGTCGAGGGCCTCGATATCGAGCCCATGGCCTTGGCCGAGGAAGAGATCAAACAGCTCCGCCACATCGCCGCGGGTGGTGGTTTCAGAGAGGGAGACCCCTACCGCACCGTCGAGATCGGCGCGCAGGTTGATGCCATTAGCTTCAGCCTTGGCAATAAGTGCTGCTTTATCTGCCGTCAGCACGGTCAGGGTATCGAACCAGCTGGCATGCTTGAGGGCCACCCCCTTGGCCTTGAGGCCAAGCGCCAGAATGGTAGTGAGACGGTGCACGCGGGAGGCGATGGTTTTCAGCCCGACCGGGCCGTGGTAGACGGCGTAGAAGCTCGCCATGTTGGCCAGCAGCACCTGTGCGGTACAGATGTTGGAGTTGGCCTTTTCGCGGCGGATATGCTGCTCGCGGGTCTGCATCGCCATACGCAGCGCGGCCTTGCCACGGGCATCCTTGGAAACGCCGATAATGCGGCCCGGCATCGAACGCTTGTAGGCATCGCGGGTGGCGAAGAAAGCGGCGTGGGGGCCACCGTAACCCATGGGCACACCAAAGCGCTGGGCGGAGCCCAACACCACGTCGGCGCCTAGCTCGCCCGGGGATTTGAGCAGCAGCAGGGAGAGCAGATCGGCGCTGACGCAGGCCAGCCCTTTCTGGGCCTGTACCGCGGCAATCAGGGCGCGCAGATCTTTCACCTCACCTGTGGTGGTGGGGTACTGGAACAGGGCACCAAACACCTCTTCGCTCACTGCATCGCTCGCGGCGCCAACCGCCACGTCAAAACCAAAGTGAACCGCACGCTCCTTGACCACGTCGATCACCTGCGGGTGCACGTCATCGGCCACGAAGAAGAGGTTGGATTTGGACTTGGCCATCCGCTTGGCCAGCGCCATCGCCTCGGCGGCGGCGGTCGCTTCATCCAGCAGGGAGGCACTCGCCAGATCCATGCCGGTGAGATCCAGTGTCAGCTGCTGGAAGTTGAGTAAAGCTTCGAGACGGCCCTGTGCCAGCTCGGGCTGGTAGGGGGTGTAGGCGGTATACCAGCCCGGGGTTTCCAGCACATTGCGCAAAATGACGTGAGGCACATGGGTATCGTGATAACCCATGCCGATATAGCTCTTGGCAATCTTGTTCTGGGCGGCATAGCCCTTGAGCTTGGCCAGCGCCTCCACTTCGGTCATGCCGGCACCGATCCCCAGCGGACCCGGCAGGCGAATGGCGGCGGGCACGGTCTGTTCAATCAAATCGTCCAGGCTTTCGGCCCCAACGGTCGCCAGCAGCTGGCGCAGCTCTTCCTCGCCCGGGCCGATATGGCGGCGGACAAAATCAGTTTTTTGCTCGAGTTCAAACAGTGACTGGGTCATTTCCCTATTTCCTGATAAATAAGTCCTGGCATGACATCCTGATAACCAAGACCTGATGTTCCTGATCGTCGGCTGATACCGACTCCACTCATGTTCTGGGTCCCGCAGACAGGGTGCGGCACCGGATGCTGCGGCAGCATCAAGAGAGGATCGCCTTGTTGCGGACCGGCCCGTTTGCCCCCTAGGCACCTAGGCTGGCAAACGGCAAGCGCGGGCGACTTCACCCTTCCACCGGCCGGTGCTTGCCCGGCTGGCTGTCATACAAAGGGGCCCTGCTGTGTTGGCAGGGCCCGGGGGCATTACTCTTCGTCCACCACGTTCTGGTAGCCCTCGGCATCCAGCAGGTTGGCCAGCTCGCTCTCGTCATCGAGCTTGATGCGGAACAACCAGCCAGCGCTGTAGGGGTCGGAGTTGACCAGCTCGGGGCTCCCTTCCAGCTCTTCGTTGACGGCAATGATCTCGCCGCTCACCGGGCTGTAGATGTCGGAGGCCGCCTTGACCGACTCGGCCACGGCGCAGTCGTCACCGGCACTGACCTGCTTGCCCACTTCCGGCAGCTCGACAAACACCATGTCACCCAGCAGCTCCTGGGCGTGTTCGGTGATACCGACCACAGCCTCGCCGTTGGCTTCAACACGGATCCACTCGTGGGAAGTGGCATATTTCAGTTCGCTCGGGATATGGCTCATTTGTGCTTCCTTTGATCTTTGAGTCGCGTTTAAAAACGAATATGAAAAGGGATGGGGGGAGGCACTGCCCTCCCCCAAAACGGTATTAAACCAGCTTCTGGCCGTTACGGACGAAAGCGGGCTTGGTGACCTTCACGGTGACCAGCTTTTTGCGGATCTCCACCTCGGCCAGCTCACCGATATCGCGGGGCACCCGCGCCAGGGCAATACTGTAGCCCAGGGTGGGGGAGAAAGAGCCGGAGGTGATCACACCTTCCCGCTTCTCACCGTTTGCCGCGGTGAAGGTAACGGGCATACCGGCACGCAGCACCCCTTTCTCTTCCATCACCAGACCCACCAGCTTGGGCTGGTTGCCCGCCGCTTTCTGCGCTTCCAGCACGTCACGGCCGATGAAATTTCGATCGCTCGGCTCCCAGGCGATGGTCCAGGCCATGTTGGCGGCGAGTGGAGAGATTGACTCATCCATATCCTGACCGTAGAGGTTCATCCCCGCCTCGAGGCGCAGGGTATCGCGGGCACCGAGGCCGCACGGGGCGACGCCGTTATCCAGCAGTGCCTGCCACAGCTCGCAGGCTTTCTCTTGCGGCACCACGATTTCATAACCATCTTCGCCGGTGTAACCGGTAGTGGCGATAAAGAGATCGCCAGCCTGCACGCCGAAGAAGGGTTTCATCCCCACCACGGCGGTACGCTGAGCGGCGCTCAGCACGGCAGCAGCCTTGACCTTGGCGTTGGGGCCTTGCACCGCAAGCATCGCAAGCTCGGGACGCTCGGTCACTGTGATATCGAAATCGATGGCGTGATGGCGGATCCAGGCCAGATCCTTCTCGCGGGTAGCGGAGTTGACCACCAGCCGGTAGAAGGTATCGGTCAGGTAATAGGTGATGAGGTCATCGATGACGCCGCCTTCCGGATTGAGCATGCCGCTGTAGAGGGCCTTGCCGGGGGCAGTGAGTTTGGCCACGTCGTTGGCCAGCAGGTGTTGCAGAAAGGCTTTGACCCGTTCGCCGGTCAAATCGACGATGGTCATGTGGGAGACATCGAACATACCGGCATCGCTGCGCACCGCGTGGTGCTCTTCCAGCTGGGAGCCGTAGTTGATGGGCATTTCCCAACCGTGGAAGTCCACCATCTTGGCGCCGGCTTCCAGGTGTTTGGGATGCAGTACAGTAGTCTGGATCATCGCATTCTTTCCTTAGCAAAAAGCCTTTTCGCTTTGGCGACCACCCTTGCGACCCGCGCCACCGCTCTGACTGCACTGCATGCAACAAAAAGCGACCGGATCCAAAAGTGTGTGCTCGCTCCTGCCCTTGCCAGGCAAGAGGGATTCCTTGAACGGAGCGGATTATATGACAAGCAGGCGAGCGTGCCGCTCAAAAAAAACTAATCCCCTCCCGTAAAACTGACTCCAGACACTAAGATAAATGCAGTGATAAAAACAGCCATAAGCCGACTCAGGCGAGATTAAATTTTGATTTTTACCGTTTCGTCACAATTTACAGAAAAACGTTTCGCTCCAGAGCAAAATTAAAGGCTGACACCCAAAACGGGTCATCAGCCTTGTCGGATTACTTTTGTTGTCAAAAACGGCGAGTAATATTAGTTTTTTTCACCCTGGGCCTGCATGGCACTGCCCTTGGTCGCAGCAACGACCCAGTCAGGACGGGCCAATGCGGGCAACTCTCCCTCCAGCCCCATGGCGGCGCGGATCACCCCCTCCTTGAAGGGCGTCAGCAGATTGGCCGCGCGCAATCCCACGCCCCGCACCAGCTTCTTGAACGGGTTGGCCCCGCTGAACAGCCGCTTGAGCCCCTCCATCGCCGCCAGCATGCGAGCCGCTTCGCTCTTGCGCCAGCGCTCGTAGCTGCGCAGGTTGGCGAGCAGGCCGATATCCTCACCCGCGGCATGATTTTGCAAGATCTGCTCCGCCAGCGCGGCAGCATCCAGCAGGCCAAGGTTGACCCCCTGCCCCGCCAGGGGGTGGATGGTATGAGCGGCATCTCCCACCAGCACCAGCCGCTCGCGAGCAAAGTCGCGGGCATAGCGGGCGGTGAGCGGAATCGCGCTGCGCACCCCCTCCACCTTGCACAGACCGAGCCGGGCATCGAAGGCGGTGGTGAGCTGGCGGTTGAACTGCTCGTCGTCACAGGCGCAGAGCGCCTCGGCGCGGGCCGCAGGCAGCGACCAGACGATGGAGCAGAGGTTCTCCTGCCACAGCGGCAAAAAGGCGAGCGGGCCATCCGGGGTGAAGATCTGGCGAGCAACAGCTTCATGGGGTTCGGCGCAGCGCACCGTCGCCACCAGCGCGTGGTGGCCATAATCCCAGCTGGTGAGCGGGATATCAGCCTGACGGCGTACCCAGGAGTGGGCGCCATCGGCGGCCACCACCAGTTTGGCAGAGATGGCCTGACCATCTTCAAGGAGCAGCAAGGCGCCCGCCGGGCCGCTCTGCAGGCTCTTGGCTCTGGCGGGGGTCAGCAGCTGGATATTGCTGGCACCTTCAGTCGCCTCAAGCAGCGCCAGCTGGATCACCCGATTCTCGACGATGTGGCCGAGGTTGGCCTGACGCAGGCTGGCGGCATCGAAGTTGATATGGCCAAAACTGTCCTGCTCCCACACCGCCATCTTGTCGTAGGCCTGCAGGCGGCGCGCTTCAATGCCGTCCCAGGCGCCGACATGGCGCAGGATCTGCTGGCTGGCCAGACTCAGGGCGCTGACCCGGTTATCGGCCACCTCCCCCAGCTGCGGGTCGGGCAGTTGTCCCTCCACCACCAGCACCTTGAGGGCGCTATGTTTCAGGGCCGCAGCGAGCCCCAGCCCCACCATGCCGCCACCGACAATCACCACATCCACATTTTGCATCTGCATCATCTCATCCTTTCAGGGCTGACCGGCTGGCCAGCGAGGGGACGCCCGCAAGCATCACCTCTTTATTCAATAGGTTTTGATCAACGAATGGTGGTCAACAGGTTCCACTCAACAAGTGCTGGCTAGTTGCCGCACACATCAGCGACAAAGCCCAAGGTGCGCGAGGCAAGCGGCGCCTTGAGGCACTGGAATCGCCCCATCAGGGTGAGCGCCAGATTCCGCCCCGCCACCAGCGGATCGTGACCATTGGAGAAGAGCTGGGCCAGCGAAGAGGTGAGCCAGACGGTCTGCGCCTGATCGCGCTGACGCTGCTGCCAGTAGCCACTCAGTACCTTGAAGCTGCCGATATCCTCCCCCTCTGCCAACGCCTTGGCTACGGCGCCGGTAAGCAGGTCGAGGTCCCGCATCCCGAGGTTGAAGCCCTGTCCGGCGATAGGGTGCAGGGCGTGGGCGGCATTACCGACCAGCACGGTGCGCTGGGCCAGCGGGTAATCGCAGGCGGTCAGAATGAGCGGATAGACGTGACGCACGCCGCATCGCTCGAAGCGACCAAGCCGCCAGCCAAAGGCCTGCTGCAGACGGGCAAGAAACGCCGCCTCATCGAGGGCCGTCAGCTCATCCACCTCATGCTGCCCGACGCTCCACACCAGCGAGGAGAGCCCCTCCTGCATCGGCAGCAGGGCCAGCGGCCCCCCTTCGGTAAAACGCTCGAAGGCGCGTCCCTCAGGGTCTTGCGCCGTTTTGACCGTGGCGATGATGGCGTGCTGCTCAAAGTCGTGGCGGGTCACCGGCAACTTGAAGTGCTGACGCACAAAGGAGTTGCCGCCGTCTGCCGCCACCAGCAGGCGGGTCTCAATCTGTTCACCGCTCTCGAGGGTGAGGGTCACCTTCTCTTCATCGGGCACAATCTCGCTCACCCGGGCCGGACAACAGACCCGGATATTGGGAGAGGCCGCCATCGCCCGTTGCAGCTCCTTGCCGGCGGATGCCAGCTCGATCACCTGGCCCAGCGCGGGCAGGCCGTATTCGGCAGCCGACAGGCGAGCCTGACCGAAGTGGCCCCGATCCGAGACATGAATCTGGGTAATGGGGGCGCAATGGGGGGCAAACAGCGGCCAGAGTCCGCGTCGCAACAGCGCATCACAGGTACCGGCCGAGAGCGCAATGGCGCGGGCGTCGAACCCTGAATGGGTGTGCTGTTCGGGGACGATTGCCTCCAGCAGCAGGATCTCGAGGGGGGAGCCATCGGATCGAAGCAGGGCTGCCAGCGAGAGGGCCAGCACGGCACCGCTCATTCCACCGCCGACCAAGGTGACATCGACCTGTCGCACATCAGATTGAGACATAAGCAGAGAGGAAGAAGTGAAAAAGGTGGCCTCATGCTATCACAAAGCCGCTGGCCGAATGCGAGGTCACCGGCAAAAAACCGGTTGCGCCTCACAGGGTTAGCCACCACAAGGAAATAAAAAAGAGCGCCATCAGGCGCTCTTGCAGATTCAGTAAGGGTCGCGTTGACCCGCACCTCAATGAAGGGTCGGCGGCGCGCTCGGGGTATCGGGGCGCTTGCCAAACTCTTCGAAGGCCATCATGACCCCCAGTTTGACGTGTTCGTAGAGCACCAGGAAAGAGGCTTCGTTCTCGTCATCTTCCTGATCGAACTCGGCGGAGACCTGAGTGATGCTGGCGATATCCTGGATCATCTCCTGCAACTCTTCCGACGCGCGGGAGAGCTCCTGCTGCACCACGCCAAAACCGGCCAGAAATGCCTGTGACCAGTCCACCAGCGAATCGATGCGCTCGTCGAGGGGAGCATCATCACTTGGCAGCAGCAGCTCGACGCCCTTCTGGGCCATCAAACTCTCGACCACATTGTGATAAAGATCGGTCATCACCTGGCGCACCGGGGCCGGCAGGCCGAAACCGTCGTTCACAAGATCGTTGAAATGGGGGACCCAGCTCTTCTCATCCAGTGCCACACCACCACACACCAGACCGCAGATCACACCATGGGCCTCGACTGCACTGGCCATCAGCTCATGCTGCTCCATGATGTCGGCCACAGCCGCATATTTAAGGGGGTTTGTTTTGCTCATAGAGGATCCGCTCAAAGTTCAGTCAAATTTGCAGAATTAATGGTCAGGATCCTAGCATTCTCCCTCTTGCAGAGCCAGCAAGGCCTTGAAACTTATGCATCTGCGCTATATAGTCCCGCCCAGTTGTCCACGTGGATAAAGGCGGAAATCAGCTCCGCCGTATTGAGGAAGGCATGAGCACAGAGGCCGTAGAAATCGTCATTTTGGGACGTCCCTACAAGGTATCCTGTCCCTTGGGACAGCAGGATGCCCTGCGCCAGGCCGCCGAGCAGCTGACCGACAAGTTGATCGACCTGCGTCAACGTTCCAAAGTCTCCAGCAACGAGCAATTGGCTATCATGGCGGCGCTCAATTTCTGTCATGAGCTCTGCCTTGAAAAAGAGAAGAACCATCAATACTCTGAGACCATGGACAAGCGGATCAAGATGCTGCAGCGCACCATCGAAGCGGCCCTGATCGAGCACGGACAATATGGTGATTCCAGCGAAGAGGGGCAGCAGCCCTAATCGCAAACCGTTTTAAAATTCCCTGGGATGTTTGTCAGCCGGTTCAAGTCCCCGAGCCGATATTCATACCAAACAGGGGATCTGCCTTCTGGCTATTGCGCATGCTCGGCACGACCGAGAAGCCTGCGGTCAGATCCGATCCCCGCCTTGAACCGACGGTTCAAGGGCCCAAACCGGCAACGGCATCTCGGGGTACCAATAGCAAAAGCCCGTCACCAGCGTGACGGGCTTTTTCTTTGCCTGATGATCAACGAACCCAACCCCTTTCAGAGCTGAAAAAATGCCCCGGATGAAAAGCTCACCCGGGGCATCACCGCATTCACTGCGCAGGCTATCTCAGCGCAGCCAGTCGCGTTAGCGCTTTTATTTGACCAGCAACAGATTCTCCTGCTGGCGGGAGGCTGTCACCAGCACCGGGATGGACTTGGAGGTCGGGGTAAACGACCCGGCCCCGATACTGTCGATGGGCACCAGCGGATTGGTCTCCGGGTAATAAGCCGCGATGTTGCCCTGCGGAATGTCATAGATCACCACGCTAAAGCCGTTCACGATACGCTCGCGCCCATCGTTGCAGATGGCCGCCATGTCGACCCGCGCCCCTTCGGCAAAGCCAAGCTGGCGAGCATCCGCCTCGTTCATGAACACCACGTTGCGCTGGCCCTTGATGCCGCGATAGCGGTCATCCATGCCGTAGATAGTAGTGTTGTACTGATCGTGAGAGCGCAGGCTCTGCAGCAGCAGTACCGGCTGATCTGCCATCTGTTCGGCATGGCGGGTACACTCCGGCAACACTGATTGCGGTAGGGTACTGGCGCGAAACTCGGCGCTGCCACTGGCGGTACTCCACGTCAGTTGCGCGGCGGAGTTATCGAGATGAAAACCGCACGGCTGCTGGATGCGGGCATTGAAATCGGCAAAGCCGGCGATGGTCTGTTCGATAAGATCGCGGATGCGGCCATAATCATCGCGCAGAGACAGCCAGTCGACCCGCTCGCTGCCCACAGTGGCATGAGCCATCCGCGCGACTATGTCGGTCTCGGAGAGGCAGAGGGGCGATACCGGCTCGGCTGCGCCGGTCGAGGCGTGCACCATGCTGAAGGTGTCCTCCACCGTGATCTTCTGGTTGCCGCTGCGCTGGATATCGAGCTCGGTGCGGCCAAGGCAGGGCAGGATCAGTGCCGCCTTGCTCACCTGCAAGTGGCTGCGGTTGAGCTTGGTGCTGATCTGCACGTTGAGCTCGGCCTTTTTCATCGCCCCGTAGGTGAAGTCGGTGTCGGGCGCCGCTGCAGCCAGGTTGCCACCCAAACAGATGAGCACCTTGCTCCTGCCCTCGTCCAGCGCCTTGAGCGCTTCGTACACGTTGTGACCGCGGGCCCGCGGCAGGCTCACCTGCAGATGACGCTCGAGCCGGTCGATAAAGGCGGCGGTCGGCTTTTCGTTGATACCCATGGTGCGGTTGCCCTGCACGTTGCTGTGGCCCCGTACCGGGCAGAGCCCCGCCCCCGGCTTGCCAATCTGGCCGCGCATCAGGTGCAGGTTGACGATTTCGCGAATGGTATCGACCGAGTGCAGATGCTGGGTCACCCCCATGGCCCAGCAGCTGATGATGCGCTGGCTGGCGGCAAAGACCCGGGCCGCCTGCACGATGTCGGCGCGAGTCAGGCCGGATTGCTGCTCGATCGCCGCCCAATCGGTGGCACGCACCTGCGCCTCGTACTCGGCAAAATGGCGGGTGTGGCGGGCGATGAAATCGCGATCCACCGCCTCCGGCACCTCTTCCAGGATGTACTTGGCCATGCCACGCATGGCGGCCATGTCGCCACCCAGTTTCGGCGTCAGGTATTGGTGGCTGATGGTGGTGGCCGCCGGGGTCAGCAGCTCAAGCGGGCTCTGCGGGCTGGCGAAGCGCTCCAGCGCCACCTCTTTCAAGTTGTTGAAGCTGACGATCTTGCAGCCGCCGCGCGCTGCCTGGCGCAGGGCATTCATCATGCGCGGGTGGTTGGTACCCGGATTCTGGCCATAGACGAACACCGCATCGGCCTGGTCGAAGTCATCCAGCACCACAGTGCCCTTGCCGATGCCGACCGACTGGATCAGCGCCACCCCGCTCGCCTCGTGGCACATGTTGGAGCAGTCGGGGAAGTTGTTGGTGCCAAACAGGCGACCAAACAGCTGATAGAGGTAGGAAGCTTCGTTGCTGGCACGCCCCGAGGTGTAAAACTCCACCTCGTCCGGGCTATTCAGCCCCTTGAGGGTGTCGGCAATCAGGGCAAAGGCGTCGTCCCAGCTTACCGGCTCGTAGTGATCGGTCGCCGGGTTGTAGCGCATCGGCTCGGTCAGCCGCCCCTGATACTCGAGCCAGTAGTCGCTCTGGCTGGCCAGCTGGCGCACCGAGTGAGCGGCGAAAAACTCGGCCCCCACCGTCTTGCCGGTAGACTCCCATGCCACCGCCTTGGCGCCGTTCTCACAGAACTGGAAGGTGCCGTGGTCGTTGTCGCCCCAGGCACACCCCGGGCAGTCGAAGCCGTCGGTCTGGTTGACCCGCAGCAGGTTCTTGATGTTCTGACGGGTCTTCTGGCTGCGCAGCACCTGTTTCATGGTGGATTGCAGGGACGAAAAACCGCCGGCTTTGGCGGGCTTTTCAATATGACTCATGGCACTCTCCGATGGGATCCGCCGGGCGATGGCTCGAATAGCTGACCGGGGCATCAAACTTGGGAATATGAACGACGTTGAGGTTGTATTTGAGGGCCAGCCTGATTGCCAACTGGCTGGGCGATGCCAGACAGATGAGATGACGGGCACCGAAGCGGGCGGCTTTTTGCACCAGCTCACTGCCACAGCGGCTGGTCACCACCAGGGTGTCGCACGCACTTTGCTGACGCAGCAGCAGGCCGATCAGCTTGTCGAGGGCATTGTGGCGCCCGATATCTTCCCGGCAGTGGAGGATCCGGCCCTCGGCATCCAGCGCCAGCGCCGCATGCAGGGCACCGTGTTGCTGTCCCTTGAGCTGCCACTGGGCGATCTGAGCACGCAGCCGCGCCAGCAAGGCCCCATTCAGCGGCGGTGTCAGCGGCAACACCGGCAATGCGGGCAGCGCCTGCTCCACCGCCGCTACGCCGCAGATGCCGCAGCCAGTTGCCCCGGTCAGCCGACGCTTGTTCTCAGCCAAAGCAGCCAGGGAGCGGTTGGCAATGGTCACATCCAGCACAATACCCTGTTCGGCTGGCGCGACCTGGATGTCGTGGACTTCGTGGTTATGCCGGATGATCCCCTCACCAAACAGAAAGCCGACGGCAAAGTCGTCGAGATCGTCCGGGGTCGCCATCATCACCGCGTGGTTGATGCCATTGATGTTGATGGCGACGGCTACCTCCTCCACCAGATGATCCAGTGAAGGCGAGGCAGGCAAATTGACGGGGATGTCGACAGGCGTGTAGGCAGGCATGCAGGTTGGCCTAAAAATGCAAACTGCATTCAAGTTTAGAGAGGCGACTGACGCAAAACCAATGAAATAAATCTATATCCTGATAGAGTTGTTCTATTGAAGATGTTTTTTCAATTGATTAATTCTTCAATAGCCGGTTCCACTGCCTCCCCTACAACCAGATGAACATCAAGCAACTTCACTACTTTCACGAGCTGGCCAAACACCAGCATTTTGCCAAAGCGGCCAAAGCCTGCCACATCACCCAACCGACCCTCTCGGCCAGCATTACTGCCCTGGAAAAGAGTGTCGGCACCGATCTGGTGGTACGCACCAGCCAGTTTGTCGCCCTGACCGAGGCCGGCGAGCTGGTACGCCAGTATGCCGAACGAATGTTGCTGGAACAGGAGGCGCTCAAACAGGAGCTGGCCCTGTTCCAGGGCGAACTCTCCGGCACCCTGCGCATCGGCATCGTGCCGCAGTCCAATCTCGACATCATGCCGTTTATCGCACGCTGCAAGCAGCGCTATCCCGATATCGTCATTCGCCTGTCGGTGCTCAGCAACGAAGCGCTGCTGTCACAGCTGGAGTTGCATCAGTGCGATATCGGACTGGGATTTGATGAACCGGTTGGCGGAGCTGGCCGGCGCGCCTTTCATGTCTACCCGCAAGGCGCCAACCAGATGGCGGTGCTGATGAACCGTGACGAAGCGGATCTGTACCCGCACAGCGGTGACATTGCGCTTGCTGAACTGCAGCAACAGCCGTTGGTGCTGCCCAGCCGCACCATGCAATTTCGCCAATATCTGGATCGCGCCGCCGAGCAGATGGGGACCTCGCTTAACGTGGTACTGGAGACCGACTCGCTGTTCCATCTGGTCAGCGCCGTACGCCACCGGCTGGGCTGGGCCATCGTCAGCGCCGGTCTCGCCCGCTCTGCCAGCAAACTCTCGGATCTCGTTTGCCTGCCACTCGCTCCGCTGGAGAATATCGGCCATACCGCCTTTCTGACCCGCCAGCAGAGCATCACCCCCGCCATGCGTGCCTTTCTTGAACTGGTGGCTGAAGGTGAACCGGCAAACGCGCCTTGACGCAGGCCAAGCGGTAAACCTCATCCGGTTCTGGCATAGAAAAAGCCCGCCAGAAGGCGGGCTTTCAGAGAGCAAGCGCAGGCATCAAATCGCCATCTGCTCGTGGGGGGAGCCATGGTGGCGTAACCAGATAAAGCTCAGCGCCACGATCAGCACCATCAGGGTCATGATGGCACCCAGAGTCACCTGACCGGTCATCGGGAAACCGGCCGCTAGCAGGGTCACCACACCGGCCCCCAGATTCTGCATCCCGCCGAGAATGGCCCCCGCGGTGCCGGCCTGACCCGGGAAGGGCTCGATGGCACAGGAGGTGGCGGTCGGGTAGAGAATACCGCTACCGATGAAGTAGACAGCCGCACCACCAACCAGCGAGGCGGCACTCACCACCCCGAACAGCCCCGGCACCAGAATGATGAGGGAGCCGAGCGCCAGAAAAGCGATCCCCAGACGCATCAGCTTGCCCTGAGTCAAACGGAAGCTCAGCTTGGCAGAGAGCCAGGCCCCGAACAGATAGCCGGGCAGCGGCAGCACGAACAGCACGCTCACGGTACGGGCGCTCAGTTTCAGCACATCGCCCAGCAGCACACCGGCCGCAGCCTCGAACACTGCCAAACCGGCAAAGGTCGCCATCAGGCAAAGCAGGTTGCCCTGAAACTTGGGGTTGCCCAGCACATGACGATAGGCAGCACCGACGCGCAGCGGCTGACGAGCAGCAGCAGGCAGCGTCTCACCAAACCAGGCCATGATCGCCAGAGTGGCTACGGCACCAAAACCGAACAGGAACCAGTAACCGGCGCGCCAGTTGAACAGCTCGGTCAGCCAGCCACCCAGCACCGGGGCCAGCAGCGGGGAGAAGATCACCCCCATGCTCACCAGACTGTTGGCTCGGTTGAGCTCGGCGCCGTTGTAGCGATCGCGCATCACGGTACGGCTCATGGCGCCACCGGCACCGGTACCCAGCCCTTGAACAAAGCTGCCCACCAGCAGGGCGGCAAAATGGGGGATGGCCTGAATGATCAGGGTGCCCACCAGAAACACCATCATGCCGACGATCAGCACCGGGCGACGGCCGATGCGATCCGACAACGGCCCATAGACAAACTGGGAGAGGCCATAGGGGATCAGGTAACAGGCCATCACCGCCTGCAACTGGCCCGAGGCCACATTGAAATCCCCCGCCATCATGGGAATGGAGGGAACATAAAGGGTCTGGGTCATCTGGCCCACAGCGACCATCAGAATGGTCAGTAAAAACAACGGATAAAAACTGTGCCGATCCATATCAGTCCCAAAAAATCGAAAAAATGCTGCCGCCCCTCTGGCACAAAATGGCCCAGAGGAATCTGATCACAGAGGTTGTGATGCAATCAAAAACAGTGTTGGAAACAGTAGGCGGGGAGCCCGCCAAGCCACCGCACAGGACGTTTGGTGGTATGGGGGCATCATAGTGATTCAGCTCACAAAAAACGAACGAATCTTTATAATCGGCTTGCCTTAGTTTTTCTAATATTACGGGGCGTCTCGCCCCGTCAGCAGTTAAAAATCAACGAGTTACCATCTGTTGCGCCTGCTTGATCAGCTCATCGGGCTGCTCCTTACGCGGCGGTATGGTGATCCCCTTCTGGCAGGCAGGCTTCTCTGCCATGCGATCCATCCAGGCTTGCAGATGGGGCAATCCCTCGATGGAGATACCGCTCCAGTCATAAATACGCACCCAGGGCCAGGTGGCGATATCGGCGATGCTGTACTCGTCCGCCAGATATTCGTGGTGGGCCAGATGGCTATCGAGCACCTCGAACAGACGGCGTCCCTCCTTCTGGTAACGTTCGATGGCGGCGGGGATCTTTTCGGGGAAATAGCGGTAGAAGACGTTGGCCTGCCCCATCATGGGTCCTACCCCGCCCATCTGGAACATCAGCCACTGGATGGCCTGAGAGCGGCGTTTGGGATCAGCGGGCAGCAACTTGCCTGCTTTCTCCGCCAGATAGATGAGGATGGCCCCCGACTCGAATACGGCGAAATCGTCGTTATCCCGATCGACGATAGCCGGAATACGGCCATTTGGGTTGATGGCGAGAAACTCGGGCTTCTTCTGATCCAGCGCCGAAAGATCGAGAGGAATGACCCGATAGGGCAAACCCAGCTCTTCGAGGGCGATCGCCACTTTGAAACCATTGGGGGTCGCGGCGGTGTAAAAGTCGATCATGATTCACTCCTTGTTGGTCATAGCCAGATTGCACGGTTGGAACAGGGTGCAACACCATAGCCGCCTCATCTTGCAACAAGTGACCGGCTCCAGACCATTAAAAAGCGGCGCACCGTAGGCCAAACAAGGCCACGGTGCGCCGCTGGTGCTCTCTGGCAATAGTAGATATTAGTTAATCACGGCGACCGGCTTGCGCTGGCGCAGCATGATCAGGCGGGAAAGCAGCGGGAAGTAGGACTCCAGCTTGCGCAACAGCACCCGGCTGCAGGCAGGCTCGGCCAGCTCCGACTCATCCAGCACGATGCCGTTTGAGACAAAATAGAAACGGGGGTCACGCACATCGGGCCCGCAGACCGTCAGCTCCTTGTCCCCCTTGCGGATCAGCAGCGGCAAGACCGGCAAACCGATCGTCTCATCCTCTCCCCGGGCAAATCCGGCATCCTGCCAGGGCGCATCGCCGTCGATCAGCAGGATCGCCGCCTCCGTCTTGGCCGGTTGCCACTGGGCCAGGGGGGTCACGGTGATGTGGGCAAAGTGATCACCATACTCGGGTGATGACCGCAAGATGGCCAACAGTCCCTCGCTGGCCGCTGACACGTTCTGACTCACTAATGACAAATTCATGGTTCACATCCCTATGCTCATGACAGCCTGTATCCGGCTGCTGGGATAAGACTAGCGCAGATCTGGTCTATATTGGAGCCGTCAAATCTGGCAGTGGTAATCAATTGGTCGTAGGGGGATAACAGTTGCCATCGCACAAAATACTGGTATCATACCGCGTCCTTTTATCCCCCGTTCTTTAACATCCAGTGGTGAACCTATGCATCCGATGCTGAATATCGCCGTGCGCGCTGCGCGCAACGCCGGTCAAGTTGTAGTAAAAGCCTTCTCCCAGCCCGAGAACATTGAGGCTATCCAAAAAGGCAGCAATGACTTCGTGACCAACGTTGACCGTGAAGCCGAAGCGGCCATCATTCACACCATCAAAAAATCTTACCCGGAGCACAGCATTGTTGCTGAAGAGTCTGGTGAGATTGCCGGTACCAATCCGGACTACCAATGGATCATTGACCCACTGGATGGCACGACCAACCTTGTCAAAGGCATTCCGCACTTTGCCGTTTCCATCGCCCTGCGCGTAAAAGGCAAAACCGAACAAGCCGTTGTTTACGATCCCATCCGTGACGAACTGTTTACTGCTACTCGTGGTAGCGGCGCCCAGCTGAACGGCTACCGTATCCGTGTCGGCAAAGCCAAAGAGCTGGCTGGCACCGTACTGGCCACAGGTTTCCCCTACAAGCAAAAGCACCACATCGAGTCCTACCTGAAGATGTTCCAGAGCATGTTCATCGAATGTGCCGACATCCGTCGCTCCGGCTCTGCCGCACTGGATCTGGCCTACGTGGCTGCCGGTCGCGTCGACGGTTTCTGGGAAATCGGCCTGAAACCCTGGGACACCGCTGCCGGTGAACTGCTGGCCAAAGAAGCTGGCGCCATCGTCACCGACTTCGTAGGTGGTCACAACTACGAAAACTCCGGCAACATCGTGGTTGCCAACCCGCGCGTCCTGAAAGAGATGCTCGGCAAGATCCGCGAAGAGCTGCCGGAGTCCCTGGCGAAATAAGCCAACCTTCGAGCAGACAGTGTCTAGTCCTGAAATAGGTTTACACATTTTCAACTAGCATTTCTCTACTCAGAACCCCCTATGTACCGCATCGGGGGTTCTGAATTTCAACGCATGATGCGGTCGCTCCTCGTTGTAAATATCCACC
>NZ_CAWMRY010000035.1:0-53177 GCF_963870295.1 Aeromonas sp. ANP5
CCAAGCGAACTACTAATTCAGTGATAACGACCAAGTCGTTATTCACGTCAGCTTTCTAGATTAAGAATTTGCCTGGCGGCCATAGCGCCGTGGAACCACCTGATCCCATGCCGAACTCAGAAGTGAAACGCGGTAGCGCCGATGGTAGTGTGGCATTCGCCATGCGAGAGTAGGACACTGCCAGGCACACAATTTAAGAACCCCGCTCATCGAGCGGGTTTTTTTTATTGGCTGCAATTTAGAAAATCGCCTGATAATTGCCCCGTTTTATTCCTCTCCCTTTGAATTCCTCGTCTTTCCCGTCGGTTTTACTCATAAAAAAACAGCCATGGCAGCGTAAAATAGCGCTTTATTTCGTCGGAGATAGCCCATGTTTTGTCCAAAATGCGGCGATCAAACCCTGCAGAGTGTCAGTCCCAAAGAGTTTCGCTGTGGCTGCGGTTTTCATTTTTTCCAGAATGTAGCGACGGCGGTGATGGTGGCGCTTTGCTGGCAGGACGAGGTGCTGGTTGCGGTAAGGGCCGGCAATCCGGGCAAGGGGTTGCTGGATCTGCCTGGAGGATTTGTCGATCCCGGCGAGTCGCTGGAGGTGGCGCTGGTGCGCGAGTTGCAGGAGGAGCTGGGGCTCGATGTTAGCGCCCAACCTTTTACCTATCTCGGTTCCTTCCCCAATATCTACCCCTACGATGGCATCACCTATCACACCTGTGACACCTTCTTTGCCATCATGCTGGGCGAAAAACCGGTCATCCAGCCGGCTGACGATGTGGCCGCCTGTCAGTGGTTGAAGATCAGCGATATCCTCTTGTCCCGCTTTGCTTTCGAGTCGACGCGCACCGCGATGGCGCGGCTGCAGCAATTCTCTTTGCAAGTCTGATCCCTGCTGATGACGATGGGGATTGGCAGCGACCATCCCTGTCTCATCCTTGTCCGCTTTTGTCCCGCAGACGCCATTCGTCAGACGGTGAGTGGTATAGTCTGCAGTGGATCCGGATTCAAGGAGCATATCGTGAAGAAGATAGTTCTCATCTTGCTCGGCATCGCCGTGGCGGCCTTACTGACCATAGTGACGTTGATAAGCCTTATCGACCCCAATCAATTCAAGCTCCAACTGGCTGAACAGGTGCGCAAGAGCACGGGCCGGGAACTGGTGATGGCGGGGGAGATTGACTGGCGTTTCTGGCCGAGCCTCAGCCTCTCGCTTGAGAAGGTGGCTCTGCGCAATCCGGCCGGTTTTGCCGAGCCGGATCTGGTTCGTTTCGAACAGGGCGAGGCCTCGGTGGCCCTGTTGCCGCTGCTCTCCCATCGTCTGGAGATCGGCAAGGTGACCCTGAGTGGCTCCCATCTCTTTATCCAGACCAAGGCGGATGGCAGCTCCAATCTGAGCGGACTGATCAAAGAGGTCACTGCTGATGCAAGCGAACCGGTCGCTCCTACAGCCCCAGCGCCAACCGCTGACAGCAAGCCTTGGCAGATCAGCTTGCAGGGTGTCGCGCTCTCCCAGGCCAGTGCGCTGGTACAGGATGATCGCAGCGGCACCTCGCTGCGACTGGATCGCCTCGATCTCGATATGGGGCAGCTGGCCACCGGTCAGTGGGTACCCGTGACGCTGGCCGCCAAGGGGAGTGCCGACAAGCTCGCTTTCGACGTTAAAGGGCAGACCCAGATCAAGCTGGCGCAGGAGGTGATGGCCAGTGAACTGAAAGATCTGAGCCTCAGTGGCAGCCTGAGTGACCCGTCCCTGCGACTCGACAGTTTCTCCATCAAGGGAGACCGACTGGCTCTGGGTGAGTGGAGCAATCTCGCGTTGGCGCTGAAGGGGGTCAAGGGTGAGGGACAGCAAGCTTCACTGACTGGCTCGCTGGAAGGAACGCTCAAGGGACGGCTCGATAAAGAGATGAAGCTGGCCGAACTCTCCGATGTGCTGCTGACAGCAGTGCTGGAAGGTGATGCGCTGCCGCGCCCGCAGATGAAGCTGAAACTGGCCGGGTTTGCTCGCGCCGAGCTCGACAAGCAGTTGATTACCCTGAGCAAGCTGGTGATGAGTGCCGATGAGGCGCTGTTGAGTGGTGATGGAACCGTGCAGCTTGGCGCAGTGCCCTCCATCAGCTTCGATCTCAAGGGGGAGAAGCTGGATCTCGATAAATGGCTCGCCAAATCGGCACCGACCACGACCGCACAGGCGAAAGAGGACAAACCGGCGGCCGGTGCTTCCAGTGCCGCTGCAAGTGACAATAAAGCGGTAACCGGCAAGAGCGGAGCCCTCTCCGCGGTTGAACCGGATCTGGGCGCGCTCAAAGGGCTGGATCTGGATGGTCGGCTGCAACTCGGCAGCCTGCGTCTGAAAGGGCTGGATCTCGGCGCTGTCGATCTGCAGGTGGCTCTGGCCAAGGGACTGCTGACGCTCAAACAGTTCAGCGCGACCGTGGCTGGCGGTCAGGTAAACGCGAAAGGGGTTCTCGACGCGCGCCAGCAGCCCGCCACCTACAAGGTGCACAAGCAGGTGGCCGGGGTGAACATTCGTCCCTTGCTGCAGACTCTGGCCCAGAGCGATCTGCTGGAGGGCAAGGGCGATCTCGATGTACAGGTGCAGGGGCGTGGTCTCTCACCTCTGGCACTGCGCAACGGAATGCAGGGCAAGGTTACCTTGAAGCTGAGCGACGGCGCCCTGCATGGCATCAACCTAGCGGAGATGATCCGCGAGGCGCGGGCTACCCTCACCGGCAAGGGGGCCGAGCAGGTGAAGGAGGCGCGCAAGACCGACTTCAGCGCCCTCACCGCCAGCTTCCAGATTGCCGACGGCATCGCCCGCAGCAACGACATCCAGCTCTTTGCCCCCGCCTTGCGGGTCAAGGGCGAGGGGCAGACGGCGCTGGTGCCGGAGAGCCTCGACTTCCTGTTCCTTACCTCCATCGTCGAGAGCAGCAAGGGGCAGGGGGGCAAGGATGTGGATGAGCTCAAAGAGATCACCATTCCGGTGCGGATCGGCGGTCACTGGCAGGCCCCCAGCTATCAGCTCGATGTGAAGGCACTGCTCAGCAACAACAAATTGCTGGAGGAGAAGGCGCGCAAGGAGGCCGAACGCGGCCTCAAGAAGCTGCTGGGGGACAAGGCTGACAACGATGCTGTCAAAGGGGTGGCTGACCAGCTGCTCAAGGGACTGTTCAAATAGGTGATGGTTCTCATGGGCTGGCGCTCGCTGCGCCAATGCCGTTAGCGGTTGACCGGATGTCAGCGCCATTGAAAAATGGCGCTGACATTTTTTATGGCGCAGTGATCTGCTGTGTCTTCATCCGGAGTGATCTCGAGTTGAACCCATGCGCCTGATCCTGCTGCTCTGCTTCCTGATCTGCTACGGCATGGCTTCTCCGGTGCTGGCCGGACCGCTGGCGGATAGTCTGGCGGGCGAGCTGGCCAGGCAGGTTCCCGAACATACGCTGCCCCTTGACGAGGTACAGCGGCTCGATCGTCGCCTGATCGCTCCCGACTCCCTCTATCCCGCCTGGCAGCGCTATCCGCTGCGCCAGCTGCAGGCCATCTATCGCTACCAGCAGGAGTGCGGGACAGAGAATGACTTGCCCGCCGAGTGGCTGCCGCTGCTGCGGGCGCTTTGCGGCCAAGGGGCTGCGCCCTCGGCCAGTTGGTTTGCCGCTCACCCAATCTATCCGCTGGGCGGCTCCAGCGCGGCTCGCTGGCAGGCTGGTCATTCGGCGGCCGGGCTCGACGCTCTGCTCCATGTGCGGGAGCGGCGAGATCAGTTGGGGCAGCTCGGCGAGCTCGATAATGACAACCTCGATGCCCTGCTGCGGGGCGAGCGCTGGTTGCTGCAATCCGGCCAGCTCTGGCTGCTTGCCGATGGGCAGTGGCGTCGTTACGGTGCCGGGCAGTGGCAGCCGCTGGCCGAGCGGCTTGGCGTGACGCTGGATAGCCGCACTGCTGGTACTTGTGAAGAGCGAGTCGGAGCGATCTGCTTCAATACTCGCCCCACGCTTGGCTGGCAGTGGCTGGCGCTGGCCAGCTCGTTTGGCTTTATCCTGCTGCTGGGGTGGGCCAGCTGGCAGCGCTGGCGCCTGCTGCGGGAGCGGCGTGTCGCATTGCAGATGCTGACCCACGAGCTGCGTACCCCCATCATGGCGCTCTCCGGCATCAGCGAGGAGCTGCGCCACGATTTCGACCGGCTGCCCCCTTCCGCTCAGCAGAGCGTGGGGCAACTGCTGGGCAGTGTCGCCCGCCTGCATCAGCTGGCGCAGGCCAGTCGCCACTATCTGGCGGCAGAAACTCTCGAAGATGAGCGGGTGGCGGTCAGTCTCACTGAGTGGCTCACCCTGGCTTGCGAGCGACATGACGCCACCTTCTGCCTTGAGCGGGAGATGACTCTGGCGCTCCCCTTCTACTGGCTCGATCTCGCCCTCGACAACCTGCTGCGCAACGCCAGTCAGCATGGCCGCGCACCGGTTCGGATCTGTGCCAGCTGGCAGGCGGGGCGTTTGAACCTCGCGGTCAGCGATGGCGGCGAGCTGCCGGGTTACCGGCTCGCCACCCTGCTGCGCCGCGGTGCCCGTGCCGATGGTTTGGGGCTGGGGCTTGCCATCGTGCGCCATCTGTTGCGCCGCCTTGGCGGGCACCTCGCCTTATCCGGCCCGCCCACTACCTTTACCCTGACGCTGCCCTGCCAACTCTGGAGCGACACCGAATCATGAAGACCATCCTGCTTGTCGAAGACGAGGCGCTGCTGGCGGAGAACCTGCAACGCTATCTGACCCGCGAAGGGTATCGCTGCCTCTGGTGCGACACTCTGGCTGCGGCGGAGCAGCAGTGGCTGGCGGCGGATCTGGTGCTGCTGGATCGCTCCATGCCGGAGGGGGATGCCCTCGACTGGCTGCCCCAGTGGCTGGCACGAAAGGCGCTGCCAGTGATCGTGCTCACCGCCCGGGTGGAGGTGAGCGATCGGGTAGCCGGGCTCGATGCGGGGGCGCGCGACTACCTGACCAAACCCTTCTCCCATGATGAGCTGCTGGCGCGGATCCGGGCCCAGTTGCGTCAGCTGGGGGATGGCACTCAGGCAGTGGGCGGCTTGCAGCTTCATCCTGCCCGGATGCAGGCGAGCTGGCAGGATGCGGAGGTGAGCTTTACCCCCACCGAGTTTGCCCTGCTCACTCTGCTGGTGCGGATGGCGGGGCGGGTGCTGAGCCGGGAGGAGATCCTCAACCGGGTATGGGGCTATCAGGCGTTTCCCTCCACCCGCACCGTTGATACCCATATTCTGCAACTGCGCCAGAAGCTGCCCGGGTTGGCCATCGAGACGGTGCGCGGCATCGGCTACCGGCTGGAGGTGTCAGCGTGAAGCGTGCAATACTGGCCGCGCTGCTGTTGGCTCTAAGCTGCGGCCTTCTGAACCTGGGCCTTCTAAACGTAAGCAGCGTGATGGCAACTGATCGCCTTCTGGAAGCCGATCGCGCCGACCCGCTGCAACCGGCTACCCTGGCGCTGTTGCAGGGGGATAACCGGCACGCCTGGCAATCTTTGCAGCAGGCATGGCCCGCCCTCACAAGTAATGCCGAGCGCCGTAGCTGGCAGGGGATGCTGGCCGCGCTCAGTGCCCAGCACTGCGGCAAGGATTTCCCGCTTACTCTGCCTGATGGGGTGAGCGAGCTGCGCCTTGAGCTGATCCAGCGCGATGCGCCACTGTTGCGGGACTATCGGGTGCAGCTGACCGGCGAGGGGCCCATCACCGCCGCTGAACTTATCGATCCCGCTGGCCACAACCGGTTGGCAGGTGCCCAGTGGGAGGCGGAAGGGAGTAAGGGGGTCAGGGTCGTGGGGGCCGATCTGCCGATGCCTTTACCAGCCGGACTCTATCAGCTGCGGCTGACGGTGGCGGGCCAGCGTTGGCAGGTGGCGCTGCCACTGCCTGCGGTGCAGGATCTGGACTGGCTCTCCCGCTCGCCGCAGGCGGTAGCCAATCCCCCCGCCAATCCCGCTTCCTGTACGCCGCTCTGGCTTGAGCAGACGGTGCTGGCTCGCCCGCAATACTCCCTGCTCTGGTGGAACCGCCTGCCTCTCGATGGCAAGGTGGGTTGGCCTGCCGCTATGCCCGACAGCTGGCGTACCCTCTCGCTGGTGCAGACCAGCCAGCGCGGCCAGCTGGTGTTGCAGCTGAGCCACAGTCAGGCGGGGCCGGTGGACTAATGGATGTCGTGATGGTCAGGTCACCGCAATCCTGACATTGGCCTGACAATCGCAGGCGGCCGATCTGCTGAAATGGCGATTCCCGTGTGTTATCAGGAATCACAGACCATGACTCTTCTTCCCGAATTAGCGAGCCGGATCCGCCCGCTGCTGCTGTTGGCGCCGCTGTTCTCCCTGCCTGCCGAGGCGCTGACCCTTGCCAACGATCAGTGGCGCATTGAGCTGGATCCCGCCACCCTGGCGGCCGAGGCTGTGCTGCCATCGGGCAAGTACCTTGCCATCTCTTCCCCCGGCCCGCGCCAGCCGGTCACCGCTCTGCAGCAGGAGTGGGAGCGCGCCAGCTGGCTGATCCGCGCCGATGGCGAGGTGCGGGCCTCGGCTCGCCTTGAGGGTAACCGTCTGATCCTTACCCTCAGCCGTGCAACTGCTGGCGAGCTGGTGTGGCCGCGGGTACCGTCAGGTGCACAGGCGCTGATGCTGCCGATCCACGAGGGATTTCGCATTCCGGCTACGCACACTGCGTGGCGCAAGGCGCTGGCGCAGGAGTATCAGGGGATCAACACCACCGAAAATTTTACCCTGCCGGTGGTTGGGCTGGATTACGGTGATCAGCAGCTGGCGATCCTCTTTGCCAACCCCTTCAACAACCGGCTCACCTTTGCCCCCAAGCAAGATGGCATTGCCCTTACGGCGACCCACAGCGTCAATCGCCTCAATCTGGCTGACCCCTATGAGGTGGCGGTGACGTTGCAGCCGGGCAACGACTGGCTGGCGGCGGGCAAGGCCTATCGCCACTGGTTGCAGGCGCGGGGCGAGCTGGTCTCGCTCGAGAGTAAGCTGGCGGCGGTACCGGATGGCAAGCGGCTGATCGGCGCCTCTCACCTCTATCTCTGGGGCGAGCGACTGCTGGTGCCACCGGATGTGAAAAGCTGGCCCGCGCTGCGCCGCCTGATCCCCGCCGACTGGCTCAAGGGGGAGAGCAAGCGTGCGCTGCAAGCGCCCGATCTTGAGCGCAACCGCTATCTGCAAAACCGGGTGCTGGCCGGCGTGGAGCAGGCGCTGGCGCTGCGCCATCCGGGTCAGCAACCGGCCGATTTCGCCGCCCTGCGCACGCTGGCGGCCACGCAACTGGGCGCTGCTCTCAACGAGCCACAGAGCTGGGGCGATGGCAGCTCGGCCAAGATGATCGCCGCTCTCAAGCAGGCTGGACTACCCAAACTCTGGCTGGGTCTGCCCCAGTGGACCGCCGGTTTTGCCGCGCCAGAGGGGATAGCGCTTGCCAAACAGGCGGGCTATCTCATCGCTCCCTATGACTCCTACGATACCGCGCTGCCGGAGGGGAATCGCCAGCAGAGCTGGCTCACCGCCCAGATGGGGCAGGATATTTATCTGCGCTGCGGCATCATGCAGGAGAACGGCCGGCGCAAGAGCGGCTTTCAAAACAGCGGCGTCTACACCAATCAGGCCTGCGTGCGCCCGGTGATGGAGCAGCGAGTGCCCAAATTGCAGCAGGCGAGCCACTACAACAGCTGGTTCCTCGATGTGGCGGCGACCGGCATGGTGTTTGATGACTTCGACCCGGCCAAGCCGACCAGCCAAGCACAGGATGCGCAAAACCGGATGGCCGGGATGGCGTGGATTGCCAGGAGTCAGGGGGTACTGGTGGGCTCCGAGGAGGGCGGCGCGGTAGCCAACCGCACCGCGGCCTTTGCCCACGGCCCCCAGACCAGCGGCTTTGGCTGGCAGGATCCCGATATGCGCCGCAACAAGCGATCTCCCTACTATCTGGGGGCCTGGTATCCGGAGCATCAGCCTGCGTTCTTCTTTCGCCAGAGCCACCTCAAACCTGAGTATCAGGGGCTCTACTTTGATCCGGCGCTGCGGTTGCCGCTGTTCCAGAGCGTCTTTCACGACAGCATAGTGACCACCCACCACTGGACGATGGATAGCCTCAAGTTCAAGGAGAGCCGTCAGGTCACCGAGCTGTTGCAGCAGCTCTACAACGTGCCGCCGCTGCTCAACCTCAGTCTGGATAGTGCCGGTACGCGTATTCCCTACCTCAAGGGACTCGATGCCTTCTTCCGCCCACTGCATGAGCGGCTCTACAACCAGTCCCTCATCGGTTTTCGCTGGCTCGACAAAAAAGGAGTTGTGCAGCAGAGCGAGTTTGCTGATGGCACTCGACTGATTGCCAACTTCGGCCCGGCCACCGAGCAGGCGGGGATAAAACTGGCCGCTCAAAGCGTGTTGGCGCTGTTGCCCGATGGCAGTCAGCAGCAGTTTGTCTCGCAACCGGATAGCGCCCGCTAATCTGGCGTTCTGGCTTTTATTTCATCAGAGGATGATGTGGCGGAACTTTTTATGTATAGATGAACGTTCTGCAAAATGGATTAGAGGTAGTTCTGATGATTGAGAGTGAAGTGATTAGAGAGGTAAACCATCCAGCGTGGCCGCTGGTCTGGCAGATCTATGGCGCGAGTTTTCCCCGCTACGAGCAGCGCCAGTCACAGCATCAGCCCCAGAAGATGCGGGATCCTCGCTATCACTGCCAAATCTTTTATCAGGACGGCCTGCTGCTCGGTTTTATCTTCTGGTGGGCGTGCGGCGAGCAGATCTATATCGAGCATCTGGCCATCAACCCGGCGTTGCGCGGCCGCAACTACGGCAGCCGCCTGCTGGCTGAATTTTGCGAACAGGCGGGAAAAACCGTCATTCTCGAGATCGATCCGCCAGAGGATGAGATTGCCATTCGCCGCTTACGCTTCTATCAGGGGCTGGGCTTTTGCCTCAACGATTATGCCCATGTCCACCCGTCCTATCATCCTGACTATCAAGGTCATGCGCTGAGGGTGTTGAGCTATCCGGGGCTTCTTGAGGAAGAGGCCTATCAGCGTTTCAACCAGATGCTGGTGGAGACGGTGATGGATCTCGGCTGAGGAGCAGCCGTAAGAATGCTGTTTTACCGATAAGAGCTGGGCCCGCCTGAAGCAATTCAGGCGGGCCCTTTTTCATTGCCGCTGGAAGGAATTACTCCCCCAGCAGCTTGTGCCAGACGGCGAGCACATGGCTGCGCTCGTTTTGCAGCTGATCGTCGCTTACCTTGCGGGAGATCTCCGAGAGGTTGAGGCGATGGCCGAGGTTGCGGATCTCCAGATAGGCTTGTTTCAGCCCCTCTGCCTGCTCCAGCGTCAGTACCCCCGCCATGACGCACTCGTCGAAGATGCGCACGTTATCAGACCAGCGGGTGAGGGCATCAGGCTCGCCGCAGGCGTGGGCCAGCACCAGATACTGGGCGATAAACTCGATATCCACCATGCCGCCGGGGGACTGCTTGAGGTCGAACTCGCCAGCCCCCGCTTTCAGCAGGTGATCCCGCATCTTGTGGCGCATCTCGCGCACCTCGCGGGCCAGAGTCGGCAGATCTCGCTCCTTGGCCAGCACATCGCGGCGGATACGGGCAAACTCGGCAATGATGGCGTCATCGCCATAGATGGGGCGAGCCCGCACCAGCGCCTGATGTTCCCAGGTCCATGCCTCGTTTTGCTGGTATTGCTCGTAGGCCGACAGCGACGAGACCAGCAGGCCGGAGTCGCCGGAGGGGCGCAGCCGCATATCGATCTCGTAGAGGATCCCGGAGGGGGTGCGGGTGCTGAACAGGTGCAGGATCCGCTGGGCGAGGCGCAGATAGAACTGGCGGCTGTCGATGGGCTTGCGGCCATCTGTGTAGCTGTTGGGGTCACCGCCGTGCAGGAACACCAGATCGAGATCCGAGCCGTAGCCGAGCTCGATGCCGCCCAGCTTGCCGTAGGCCACCACCGCAAAGCCGCGCTGGCCGCTGGTTGCCACCTCGGGCGGCACCCCGTAGCGCTCGCTCATCTGGGCCCAGGCCTGATTGACCACCTCTTCGGTGATCGCCTCCGCCAGCCAGGTGAGGTGGTCGCTCACCTTCATCAGCGGCAGGGCGCCAGCGATATCGGCCGCCACGATGCGCAGCAGCTGCACCTGCTTGAACTGGCGCAGCGCCTCCATCTGCTGCTCCACATCCTCTTCGGGGATGCGCAGCAGGAACTGGCGCAGTTGGGGCTTGTACTGATCGAGCGGGGTGGGGTGGTAGAGGTGCTGGGGATCGAGCAGCTCATCCAGCAGGATAGGGTAGCGGGCCAGCTGTTCACTCACCAGATGGCTGGCGTCGCACAGCCGCACCAGCTGGCGCAGGGCACCCGGGTTTTCCGCCAGCAGCTGCAAATAGGCGCTGCGGGTGAAGATGCGGGTCAGCAGCTCACAGACCCGCTCGAACAGGCGGGCGGGTTGCTCACTGGCGACCACCAGCCGCAGCAGCTCCGGCATCAGCCAGTCCAGCGCGATGCGCCCCTGCGGCCCTACCTGACGGCGCTTGTACTCCTCCTTGAAACGCAGCAGCGCGGCGCAGAGCGGGGCGGGCTCGGCCACCCCCTGCGCAGTCAGCAATTTTCCCAGCTCGGCGGCGTCGAGCTCGGTGCGCCAGAGATCGAGCCAGAGCTGCTCCAGATGGGCGGGTGCCTCTTTCTCTTCCCCCACCACGGCGGCGAACTCCTGATGGACGGCGGCCATCTCCTCATCGAGATGAGCCATAAAGGCGCCCCAGTCGGCAAAACCGAGGGCGGCGATCAGCCGCTGGCGATCCCGCTCTTCGGTGGGCAGGGTCTGGGTCTGCTGATCGCCGATCTCCTGCAAGATGTTCTCGACCCGGCGCAAGAAGCGATAGGCCTCCAGCAAGCGATCGCAATGGGCAGATTCGAGGGCGCCACATTGGGCAATGGCAGCCAGCGCCTCCGGCAGGTGACGCACCCGCAGTGCCGGTTCACGGCCGCCGCGAATAAGTTGCAGCGCCTGGGCGATAAACTCCACTTCACGGATGCCGCCAGCCCCCAGCTTGATGTTGCCCTCCAGCCCCTTGCGGCGCACCTCGGCGGCGATCATCGCCTTCATCTGGCGCAGGCCGTCGATGACGCCGAAGTCGATATAGCGGCGAAACACGAAGGGGCGCAGCATCTCGGCCAGCTCCACCGCGTGCTCGCACTGGGGCCCCAGTACCCGCGCTTTGACCATGGCGTAGCGCTCCCAGTTGCGGCCGTGGTGCTGGTAGTAATCTTCCATGGCGGCGAAGGAGATGGCCAGCGGCCCCGCATCGCCAAAGGGGCGTAAGCGCATATCGACCCGGAACACCTGACCATCCTGCGTGGGCTGGTGGAGGGCGTTGATGATGCGCTGACCGAGCTTGATAAAGAACTGCTGGTTGGCGAGCTCCCGCCGCCCCCCGACCGTGTAGCCGTTCTCGGGGAAGGTGAAGATAAGGTCGATGTCCGAGGAGAAGTTCAACTCGCCACCGCCGAGCTTGCCCATGCCGAGAATGAGTAGCGGTTGCGGGTTGCCATTGCCGTCCATCGGGGTGCCCAGCTCGCCGCACTGTTTGGCGTAGAGCCAGTCGCGGGCGGAGCAGATCAGCGTATCCGCCAGCTTGGTGAGGTGGATAAAGCTCTCTTCCACTTCAGAATGGCCCAGCAGTTCGCGCCAGGCGATCACCAGCATGCGGCTGCGGCGGAACTGGCGCAGGATACGCTTGAGCGCCTCTTCATCGCTTACCTCGGCGAGCAGGGCGGCCAGATCGCTCTGGTAGGCGGGCCAGCGTTCGGCCTGTTCAAGATCCCCGGAGGCGAGCAGTTCGGTCAGCAACTCCGGCTGTTTGAAGAGAGAGTCGGTGACAAAATCGGAGAGGCCAAGCAGGGTCAGCAGGGTCTGGCGAACGGGCTCGGGCAGCGAGCCATAGTCGGGGGCTAGCTCGACCAGCCGTTGCCACTGGCGCTCGGCCTGTTCTTGCAGCAGGGGGGAGAGGGCGGAGAAAGAGGGAGAGTGCTGGGCCACGGTTGCCGTCCTTGTGGTTCACGACAGCGGGTTAACGACACGAGGTTAACAACGCTGCCGGTTCAAAATGGTGGCTGCCAATCTAGCACTGTCAGGCCCCCGCGTCACAGCGCAGGGGCGAGAAGCATGATCCAGAAAGGAAAATGGGTTGCTGGTGGGGATATGAAGAAAGGCCCCGCAGGGCCTTTCTGTCTATGCGCTGTGGTCACGCCAGCTTGAAGGACTGGATCTGGCTGTCGAGCTCCTTGCTGTGCTGCTCGACCAGCTCGGAGGCCTCTTGCAGCTCGCGCAGTACCACGACGGAGCCTTCGGCGATCTGCTTGACCTGCTCCAGATTGCCGCGCATCTCTTCGGCGACCGAGCTCTGCTGCTCGGAGGCGGCGGCGATGTGGCGGTTCATGTCGGCGACACCCTGTACCCGCTGCACTATGGTGGCGAGCTGGGTACCGGCCTGGGTCACCTGTTCCACCCCCTTGTCGGCCTGCTGTACGCTTTGGGCCATCAGCTCGCCAGCCTGATGGGCATTGCCCTGCAGCTGCTCGATCATCTTCTGGATCTCGACGGTGGCGGCCTGAGCCCGGTTGGCCAGCTCGCGCACTTCGGAGGCCACCACGGCAAAGCCACGACCCGCTTCACCGGCGCGAGCCGCTTCGATGGCCGCGTTAAGTGCCAGCAGGTTGGTCTGTTCCGAGATGCCGCGAATGGTGTCGACCACAGAGCCAATGCGCTCGACCCCCTGCTCCACCTCGTTGACCACGGTGGCGGAGCGCTGGATGTTGCCGGAGAGAGTGTCGATGGTGCTGACGGTATCGGCGACGCAGCGGCTCCCCTCTTCCGCCAGCTGGCTGGTTTCGGCGGTGGCGTGAGAGGCCTGATCCGCATGGGCGGCCACTTCGCGAATGGCGCTGACCATCTGGCTCATGGCGCTGGCCAGCTGTTCGATCTGGGTGAACTCTTCGTTGATCGCTTCGTTGGCCTCTTCCATGCAAAGGGTCACCTGGGAGGCGATGTCGTTGAGCTCCTTGCAGGCGGCGCGCTGGTTGCCAAACACCTCTTTGAGGTTCTCCTGCGAGTGGGAGACCGCCTTGGCGATGTCACCGAATTCGTCACGAGACTTGAGCAGTACCTTGTGGCTGAGGTCCCGCTTGGCGAAGCGCTCCAGCAGGCCCACCAGATAGTGCACCTGCTTGACCATCAGGCGTGAGCCGGTGAGGAGCAGGATCACGAACAGCAGCCCCATGATGGCGGTCTCCATCAGGCCGGTCCAGAGCAGGCGATTGGAGATCGCATCCGCCTTGGCGGGATCGAGCCCTTCGCTGAGCAGGGTCGCTTCCAGATTGTTGGCGTCAAACCAGAGTTTTGTCAGTAGCAGGAGGGTACTGAACACCATCAGCAGCACCACTTTGGGTACCAACCGGATGTTGCTCATTCTTTTCTCCAGCAGGTTCAGCTGCATTGTCATTCTCCTTTTAAAAGCCGTTTTTTCCTTTGCCCTCAGGACTATCGGCATTATCTTCTCTTTTATTAATTTGCACTGTGCTTAAAGTTGGAAAATGTATGCGACATCACTTAACTCATCTGCGGGCGATGGATCTGCTGATGGCATTTCTGTCGATTATCTCGGTTGTGCTGGTGACGGCCCGCTGGTGGGGCCATGAGAGCCTGACACCACAGACCCTGCAGCTCTTCTATGACCTCGACAGTCTGATCTGCTACTTCTTCCTCGCGCACTTTGCTTATGGCTGGATCCGGGCCTCCGATCGCAAGGCCTATTTCAAGGCCAACTGGATCTATCTGCCGGGTAGCCTGCCGATGGCGGAGCAACTGCGCTGGGCGCGGTTGATCCAGCTGTGGCGGGTCTATCAGCTGTTCAAGGAGCACCCGGATCTCTGGGCCATGTTCCGTCGCGAGCGCAACGAGACCACCCTCTCCGGC
Organism: Aeromonas sp. ANP5; assembly: GCF_963870295.1. NCBI lineage: Bacteria > Pseudomonadati > Pseudomonadota > Gammaproteobacteria > Aeromonadales > Aeromonadaceae > Aeromonas > Aeromonas sp. ANP5. The sequence goes on from NZ_CAWMRY010000035.1 coordinate 14,026, forward strand.
ATCCTGTTTCTGTTCTTCCTGCTGCTGGGGGTGGGCTCCGGCGTCATGTACTGGATTGAGTCAGGCCAGCCCGGCAGCCAGATTGAGACACCCTATGACGCGTTCTGGTGGACGCTGGTGACCCTCTCGACAGTGGGTTACGGGGATCTGGTGCCCAAGACCGAGGAGGGGCGCTTTGTCGCCAGCCTGCTGATCCTGTTCGGGGTCGGTCTGTTCGGTGCCATCAGCGGTTTCATGGCCAGCCTGTTTTTGCAGCCCAACAAGGGGGATGGCGAGACCGACAAGTGGCGTCATCACTACAACAACCAGCAAGAGGAGCTGCTGCGGGAGATCCGTGCCCTGCGCAGCGAGGTGCAGGAGCTGAAAAACAAGTGAGACCGCAGACGGGCAAGTTGCGAGGTGACTCGCAACTCTGCGCTCTTTATCTGGGGGGAGGTGCTTTTTCTTTGCTTGTCCTTTAACCTGCTGGCGGCTTAACATTCAACCTCTTGTCCAAACCTGAAAAAGAGAACCGATCGACCATGCGCGCCCTTCTCGGGATTTTGATCTGCTTGTGTGCCCAACAGGCACTGGCCGATACCCGTTATGTTTCAGACAACATCTTTACCTATATTCACAATGGCCCGGGTACCCAGTACCGGATCCTTGGCAGTGTCAAGGCTGGTGAACCGCTGGAGGTAAAGGCGGTGAACAGCGAGGCCGGTTTCACCCAGGTGGTGGACGGTCGTGGCCGCGAGGGGTGGATCAAGAACAGCGAACTGCAGAGCCAGATCAGCCTGCGCGAGCGTCTGCCCCAGGTGGAAAAAGAGCGCGATGAGCTTAAAGATCGCCTGCAGAACCTCAACGGTGACAACGAGAAACGCTTCACCGAGAAGGATGGTCAGATCGCTGCCCAGAGCAAGGAGATCGCCGCCCTCAAGGCCCAGCTGGTCAGTCAGGGTGAGGAGATGAGCAATCTCAAAGAGCAGAATGATGCCCTGACCCAGAGCTACGACAACCAGGAGCACGACATGCAGATGGACTGGTTTATTCGTGGTGGTGCCATGGTGGGGGCCGGTATTCTGCTTGGCATCCTGCTGCCGATGCTGCCCCGTCGTCGCAGCCGCGGCGATCGCTGGATGAACTGACAGCATCTGGCTGAATGAATTGCTGAGAAGTGTCGCCGTGGCGGCCCTTCTTTATTTTGGGGCGTATTGGGCGGAATGCGTGGCTGCTTTGCGATAGAGCGGCGGCAGATCGTATACAAAATGAAGTCAGATGACCCTCACGCTTGCTGGCGTATTAGCTTCAAAAGGGAATTCATGGGGGGAATGAGCGATCTTTGTTAAAGAGTGGCAACAAATTCATTTCATATAGGGTGCAACATTGTATACATTATCGGCGTTTCGGCGGCGTGTCCGCCTTTGTCGATATCAGCCCTAGGGCGTACAGGAAGACCCCATATGTTCAAAGCTACTCAAGTGCTTGCCGCTGACTATATCCCCTCCGATCTGGCCGCCCTGCGCGAAGCCATCACCCAAAACTACGTGGTGGATGAAAATGCCTATCTGGCCGAACTGTCGGCCATGTTGCCGGGGGATGGCGCCTCGCTGGAGCAGGTGACCCAGCGTGCCCGTACTCTGGTGACCAAGGTGCGCAAGGAGAGCGGCTCCGGTGACGGTATCGACGCCTTCCTGCAGGAATACAGCCTGGATACTCAGGAGGGGATCATCCTGATGTGTCTGGCCGAAGCGCTGCTGCGCATTCCCGATGCCGAGACCGCCGATGCCCTGATCAAGGACAAGCTCTCCGGCGCCAACTGGTCCTCCCATTTCCGCAAGAGCGATTCTACTCTGGTCAACGCCTCCACCTGGGGGCTGATGCTGACCGGCAAGATCATCAAGCTCGACAAAAAGCTCGACGGCAACCCGGCCAACCTGCTGGGGCGCATGGTCAACAAGCTGGGGGAGCCGGTGGTGCGCTCCGCCATGTATGCCGCCATGAAGATCATGGGCAAGCAGTTCGTGCTGGGGCGCGACATGAAAGAAGCCCTCAAGGCGAGCCGCAAATCCCGCGAGCTGGGCTACACCCACACCTACGACATGCTGGGCGAGTCGGCACTGACCATGCAGGATGCCGACAAGTATCTGACCGATTATCGCAACGCCATCGAGGCGGTGGGCAACGAGCGGATCAGCGACGGCGGCCCGGCCCCCTCCATCTCCATCAAACTCTCGGCGCTCCATCCGCGCTATGACGTGGCCAACCGCGAACGGGTGCTTGGCGAGATGTGCGAGCGGCTGGTGGGACTGGTACGGCTGGCCCGCGACAAGGATGTGGCCATCAGCATCGACGCCGAGGAGATGGACCGTCTCGAGTTGTCGCTGGATCTGTTCGAGCAGCTCTACCGCTCCGACGCCAACCGTGGTTGGGGCAAGCTCGGCATGGTGGTGCAGGCTTACTCCAAGCGCGCTCTGCCGGTACTCTGCTGGCTCACCGCGCTGGCCCGCGAGCAGGGTGACCTCATTCCGGTGCGACTGGTAAAAGGCGCCTACTGGGACAGCGAACTGAAATATGCCCAGCAGGCGGGCCTGCCCGGCTACCCGCTCTTTACCCGCAAGGCGGGTACCGATATCTCCTACCTCGCCTGCGCCCGCTACCTGCTGAGTGAGCCGACTCGCGGCTTTATCGCTCCCCAGTTTGCCACCCACAATGCCAATACCGTGGTCAGCATTCTGGAGATGGCGGGTGATCGCCAGTTTGAATTCCAGCGCCTGCACGGTATGGGGGAGGAGCTGCACAACGCCGTGCTGAACGACAATCCCGGCCTGCACTGCCGTATCTATGCGCCGGTCGGCGCCCACAAGGATCTGCTGCCCTATCTGGTGCGCCGCCTGCTGGAGAACGGGGCCAACACCTCATTCGTTCACAAGCTGGTGGATCCCAACACCCCGGTGGACTCGCTGGCCGAGCATCCGCTGCGCACCCTCAAGCGCTACTCAGGTTTTGCCAACGACCGCATTCCCCAGCCGGTGAACCTCTTCACCGACCGCAAGAACTCCAGCGGCGTCAACATGAACATCCTCTCCATCCAGCGCCCCTTCTTCGCCCGCTTGAAAGAGCTGGAGAGCAAGCAGTGGCTGGCAGGCCCCATCGTCGATGGCGAGACCCTCAAGCGCAGCGAGGCGCGCACCGTGCTGAGCCCGCAGGATGTGAGCCTCACCGTCGGCAAGATCCACTGGGCCGACGAGCAGGCGGTGGAGCAGGCCTTGGCATCTGCCCACGCTGCCTTCCCGCGCTGGCGCGAAACCCCGGTGAGCGAGCGGGCCGCCGCGCTGGAGAAGCTGGCGGATCTGCTGGAAGCGAACCGCGAGCAGTTCGTCTCCCTCTGTACCCGCGAGGCGGGCAAGCTGCTGCAAGATGGCATCGACGAGGTGCGTGAAGCGGTGGATTTCTGCCGCTACTACGCGGTGCAGGCCCGCAGTCTGATGGGGCAGGCGACCCTGCTGCCCGGTTACACCGGCGAGCAGAACGAGCTGTTCCTGCAGGGGCGTGGTGTCTTTGTCTGCATCAGCCCGTGGAACTTCCCGCTGGCGATCTTCCTCGGCCAAATCGCCGCTGCGCTGGCCACCGGCAATACCGTCATCGCCAAACCGGCGGAGCAGACCGGCCTTATCGCCCATCTGGCGGTGACTCTGGCCCATCAGGCCGGTATTCCGGGCGACGTGCTACAACTGCTGCCCGGTGACGGCGCCACCGTCGGCGCCAAGCTGACGGCGGATCCGCGCATCGGCGGCGTCTGCTTCACCGGCTCCACCGAGACCGCCAAGCTGATCAACATGACCCTGGCCCAGCGCGATGGCGCCATCCTGCCGCTCATCGCCGAGACCGGCGGCCAGAACGCCATGATCGTCGACTCCACCGCGCTGCCGGAGCAGGTGGTGCGGGACGTGGTGAGCGCCGCCTTCCAGAGCGCCGGTCAGCGCTGCTCGGCCCTGCGGGTGCTCTACCTGCAGGAGGAGATCGCAGAGCGGGTGCTGGAGATCCTCACCGGCGCCATGCAGGAGCTGAAAGTGGGCAACCCGGCTGAGCACAACACCGACGTAGGCCCGGTGATCGATGCCGATGCCAAGGCGGGGCTGGATGCCCATTTGGCCCGGATGATCCCGCGAGCTCGCCTGATTGCCCAGGCGCCGATGCCTGCCGCGACCATGGAGGGACACTTCGTCCAGCCGACCGCACTGGAGATCGGCTCCATCCGCGAGCTGGCCAAGGAGCAGTTCGGCCCCATCCTGCACGTGGTGCGCTACGCCACCCGGGATCTGGACAAGGTGATCAGCGACATCAACGGCACCGGCTACGGTCTGACGCTGGGGATCCACAGCCGCAACGAATCCCACGCGGAGGAGCTGGCGAGCCGCATCAACGTCGGCAACGTCTACATCAACCGCAACCAGATCGGCGCCATGGTCGGGGTGCAGCCGTTCGGCGGCCAGGGGCTCTCCGGCACCGGCCCCAAGGCGGGTGGCCCCCACTACCTGAGCCGCTTCGTTACCGAGAAGACCCGAACCATCAACACCACTGCTGTGGGCGGCAACGCCTCCTTGCTGGCGATGGGTGATGCCTGATCCGCGTCGATAGAGGCCGGATACGGGATACCGGATAACAACGGGCCGCCTTCGGGCGGCCTCTTTATTTGCACCATCCGTTTTTTACGAATGGGACAATCGGCCACTGCGGGGTCGTCAGCGACCCGTGCTGGTCGTAAGATGGGAGCCATTCGCGCGGCGTTTGTCTCTTGGCGGGCCCGCCGTAGCCAGGGTTTTGTTTTAACGAGAGTGTTTATCTGATGTCATTAACCGAACAAGCCCGCTGGTTCGTGCTGGGGGGCGATCATCTGGTACTGCTCGATCAGCAGGGAGAGGTGCCACAGGGTAGTAAAGTGTGCCTGCCCGCAGCGCTGGCTGACGCCCCTTTCGAGCGTTTTGATGAGTGGCAGGGGCTACCCTGCTATCTGCTGGATCTGGGGGCTGAGGCCGACACGACTATGATGGCCCCCCTGCGCCAGCTGATGGTGGCGGGGGACGAAGAGGGCTTTCGTCTCGCGGGCCGTGCCTGGCAGCTCGTTACCTTCCGCCGCACCCACCGTTTCTGCGGCGAGTGCGGCGCCCCCATGACCCCGAAGGCGGGGGAGTGGGCGCAGGTGTGCCAGCAGGGGCACAGCGTCTATCCGCGCATCTCCCCCTGCATCATAGTGGCGGTGCGCAAGGGGCCGGAGATCCTGCTGGCAGCCCATCGCCGTCACTATCAGGCGGACGATCCCATGTATACCGTGCTGGCCGGCTTTGTGGAGGCGGGAGAGAACCTTGAGCAGTGCGTGGCACGGGAGGTGTTCGAGGAGAGCGGCATCCGGGTGCGCAATGTGCGCTATGTGGCGAGCCAGCCCTGGCCCTTCCCCCACAGCCTGATGATGGGCTTTACCGCCGACTACGAGAGCGGCGAAATCCGGGTGCAGGATGACGAACTGGTCGCTGCCGATTTCTTTACCGCAGACCGGCTGCCGCGTTTGCCGCCCCACGGCACCATCGCCCGGCGGCTGATCGAGCGTTCGCTGGCGGGCGAGGGGTAACGAGGCGCTTATCTTTTCGCCAATTCTTTCGGGAACGGAGCGGTCAGGTTTGCGCCCCTTCACATCTTTGCAACCGCGCGCCCATTTGCCACGTTTTGGGCAGTCCGCTCCGGTGGGCAAAGTGGTATTATGGCCGCCATTTTATGCGTGATACGAACTCAGGAACTGGGATGAAAGAGCTGAAGAACGATCGATACCTGCGCGCTTTGCTGCGTCAGGATGTAGACATGACGCCGGTATGGATGATGCGCCAGGCTGGCCGTTATCTGCCGGAATACAAGGCGACTCGCGCCCAGGCGGGGGATTTCATGTCCCTGTGCCGCAATGCCGAGCTGGCCTGTGAAGTCACCCTGCAGCCGCTGCGCCGCTACCCGCTCGATGCCGCCATCCTCTTCTCCGACATCCTCACCGTGCCTGATGCCATGGGGCTGGGTCTCTACTTTGAGCAGGGTGAAGGCCCGCGCTTCGAGCGTCCGATCACCTCCATGGCCGACGTGCAGGCGCTGCCGATCCCGGATCCGGAAGATGAGCTGGGCTATGTGATGAACGCGGTGCGCACCATCCGCCGTGAGCTGAAGGGCGAAGTGCCGCTCATCGGCTTCTCCGGCAGCCCCTGGACCCTGGCTACCTACATGGTGGAGGGGGGCAGCTCCAAGGCGTTCACCAAGATCAAGCAGATGATGTACGCGGAGCCGCAAACCCTGCACCTGCTGCTCGACAAGCTGGCCGACAGCGTGATTAGCTATCTCAACGCCCAGATCAAGGCGGGTGCGCAGGCTGTCATGGTGTTCGACACTTGGGGCGGCGTGCTCACCCCGCGCGATTACCGCGACTTCTCCCTGCAGTACATGCACAAGATTGTCGATGGCCTGATCCGCGAGCACGACGGTCGCCGTGTGCCGGTCACCCTGTTCACCAAGAACGGCGGTCAGTGGCTGGAGCAGATCGCCGCCACCGGGTGCGATGCGCTGGGTCTGGACTGGACCACCGACATTGCCGACGCCAAGCGCCGGGTCGGTGACAAGGTGGCGCTGCAGGGCAACATGGATCCCTCCATGCTCTACGCCACTCCGGCTCGCATCCGTGAAGAGGTAGCCTCCATTCTGGCCGGTTTCGGTCACGGTAATGGCCACGTATTCAACCTCGGCCACGGCATCCATCAGGATGTGAACCCGGAGCACGCCGGTGTGTTCGTCGACGCGGTGCACGAGCTCTCTGCCCAGTATCACAGTCGCTAAGGCTGGGGCGAGAGAAGAAGAGTTTGTTTGAAATCCGGGGCCGTCAGGCCCCGTTTTACATTAAAAAATGGCGCCGCGATGACGAGAGCGTTGCGGCCGTGCAGGAGGCAAGATGAGCAGCAAGTTACTGGATTGGGGTATCGATCTTGGCGGTACCAAGTGTGAATGCGTGGTGCTGGATGGCGACGAGGTGCTGCTGCGCCACCGCATCCCCACCGAGCGGGCCGGCGGTTATGACCATATGATCGGCCAGATCGCCAAACTGGTAGCTGAGTGTGCCGAGAAGATTGGCCAGCGCCCGACCGTCATCGGCATGGGCACGCCGGGGGCGCGGGATCCGCAGACCGGCCTGATGAAGAACTGCAATACCACCGAGCTCAACGGCAAGCCGTTCAAGGAGGATCTGGAGCGCAAGCTGGGCGTGCCGGTGCTGATCGCCAACGACGCCAACTGCTTTGCGCTGGCAGAAACCCATCTCGGTGCAGTGCGCCAGCACCATCCCGATGCGAAAGTGGTGTTCGGCATCATCATGGGCACCGGGGTCGGCTCCGGCATCGTCATCAACGGCCAGATCCTCAACGGCCACCACGGCATCGCCGGTGAGTGGGGCCACAACGTGCTTTCCCCTGATGGCCCTGAGTGCTACTGCGGCAAGTGTGGCTGCGTCGAGACCCTGATCAGCGGTCCGGCGCTGGAGGCTTGGTACGAGGCCAAGGCCAAGCGTCGCCTCTCGCTGGCGCAAATCGCGGCTGCCACCGCCCACGATCATGTGGCCAGGCTCACCATCGACCGGCTGCATCTGCTGTTTGGTCAGGCGCTGGCCAACGTGGTCAACATTCTCGACCCGGATGTTATTGTCATCGGCGGTGGGGTCGGTAACGTGCAGAGTCTCTACAGCGTGGGACGGCAGACTATTTTGCCCTTCCTCTTTAATCCCCGTTTCAGTGCCCCCATTATTGCTCCAGCCCTTGGTGACAGTGCCGGGGTGTTCGGGGCGGCACTGCTGGCCCGCGGTGAATTCAAGGATGCCCTGCTGTCGTAGCCGGGGCTCCCGGGCGGCTGGTGTGCCGCCCTGTTGCAGGTTCAAGGAAACGGATTCTCGATGATCAAGATTGCCATCAATGGTTACGGGCGGATCGGTCGCAACGTGTTGCGAGCCCTCTATGAAAGCGGGCGCGACAAGACCATCAAGATCGTTGCCATTAACGAGCTGGCGGCCCCCGAGGCCATGGTGCACCTGACCCGTTACGATACCAGTCACGGTCGCTTCCACCATCCGGTGCAACTGGCGGGCAACAGCATGCTGGTGGGGGAGGATCTCATCTCTCTGTTTGCCGAACGGGATCCGTCAAAGCTGCCGTGGCGGGCGCTGGGGGTGGACGTGGTGCTCGATTGCACCGGGGTGTTCGGCTCGCGGGCCGATGCCGAGCTGCATCTGGCGGCGGGGGCGGGCAAGGTGCTCTTCTCCCACCCGGCGGATGCGGATGTGGATGCCACCGTGGTCTACGGGGTCAACCATCATACCCTCACCGGAGCGGAGCGGATCGTCTCCAACGCCTCCTGCACCACCAACTGCGTGGTGCCGGTGATTGAAACATTGCATCGAGAATTCGAGATAAATTGTGGTACTATTACGACAATTCATTCGGCCATGCATGATCAGCAAGTCATCGATGCCTACCACAGTGACTTGCGCCGAACCCGCGCTGCCAGTCAGTCCATCATTCCGGTGGACACCAAGCTGGCAAAGGGGCTGGAGCGTATCCTGCCCCACTTTGCCGGCAAGTTTGAGGCGATCGCGGTGCGGGTGCCGACCATCAATGTAACAGCGATGGATCTCAGTATTACTGTTCGTAAAAAAGTGACAGTTACTGACGTAAATCAAGCCCTGCAACGGGCATCCAGAGGTACATTACACGGTATTCTGGATTACACGGAAGAACCTCTGGTCTCCGTAGACTTCAATCATGATGCACACTCCTGCATCATTGATGGTACCCAGACCCGGGTGAGCGATGCCAACCTCGTCAAAATGTTGATGTGGTGCGATAACGAATGGGGCTTCGCAAACCGGATGCTGGATACCACCCGGGCCATGATGGCCGCAGGCTGAGCCTGCCCCGGGCGAAAGGTTACTGTTTTTAACATTACCTGGAAAATATAGAGGACTGAATATGTCTGTTATCAAGATGACTGACCTGGATCTGGCGGGCAAACGCGTTCTGATCCGTGCTGACCTGAACGTGCCGGTAAAAGACGGCAAGGTCACCTCCGATGCACGTATCGTCGCTACCCTGCCGACCATCAAGCTGGCTCTGGAAAAGGGCGCCAAGCTGATGATCACCTCCCACCTGGGTCGTCCGACCGAAGGCGAGTACAACGAAGAGTTCTCTCTGCTGCCGGTTGTCAACTATCTGAAAGACGCTCTGTCCTGCCCGGTTCGCCTGGCCAAGGATTACCTGGATGGCGTAGAAGTCGCTGCCGGTGAGCTGGTTGTACTGGAAAACTGCCGTTTCAACAAAGGCGAGAAGAAGAACACCGAAGAGCTGGCCAAAAAATACGCCGCCCTGTGTGACGTCTTTGTAATGGATGCGTTCGGTACTGCTCACCGCGCCGAAGGTTCCACCTACGGTGTTGCCCAGTTCGCTCCGGTCGCTTGTGCCGGCCCGCTGCTGGCTGGTGAACTGGAAGCGCTGGGCAAAGCCATGCTGAAGCCCGAGCGCCCGATGGTTGCCATCGTTGGCGGCTCCAAGGTCTCCACCAAGCTGACCGTTCTGGAATCCCTCTCCAAGATCGCTGACCAGCTGGTTGTCGGTGGTGGCATCGCCAACACCTTCATCGCTGCTGCCGGTCACAACGTCGGCAAGTCCCTGTGCGAGCACGATCTGATCGATACCGCCAAGAAACTGGCTGCCGAGACCAACATTCCTGTGACCACCGACGTGGTTGTAGGTGCCGAGTTCTCCGAGTCCACTCCGGCCACCATCAAGTCTGTTAACGATGTGACCGACGGCGACATGATCTTCGACATCGGCCCGGATTCTGCCAAGGCCCTGGCTGACATCATCATGAACGCCAAGACCATCCTGTGGAACGGTCCGGTTGGCGTGTTCGAGTTCGACCAGTTCGCTGAAGGCACCAAGGTTATCGCTGAAGCCATCGCTGCTTCTCCGGCCTTCTCCATCGCTGGCGGTGGTGACACCCTGGCTGCCATCGACAAGTTCGGCATCGCTGACAAAGTCTCCTACATCTCTACTGGCGGCGGCGCCTTCCTGGAGTTCGTAGAAGGCAAGGTTCTGCCGGCTGTTGAGATTCTGGAACAGCGCGCCAAAGCCTAATTGACCCGGAACGGGGGGCAAAAGCCTCCCGTTTCGTTTATCATGTGCCCGCTGTGCCGGTTCATGATGAACCCCCCATTTTTTATTAACGGCATACGAGACAGGACGATTAAACATGTCTAAGAAAATTTTCGACTTCGTAAAACCCGGCGTGATCACTGGTGATGACGTTCAGAAAGTGTTCGCCATCGCTAAAGAGAACGGCTTTGCTCTGCCGGCCGTAAACTGCGTTGGTACCGACTCCGTGAACGCCGTACTGGAAGCTGCCGCCAAGGTTAAAGCGCCGGTTATCGTTCAGTTCTCCAACGGTGGTGCCGTGTTCACCGCCGGTAAGGGTCTGAAGCTGGAAGGTCAGAAAGCTGCCATCCTGGGTGCCATCTCTGGTGCCAAGCACGTTCACGCTGTTGCCGAAGCTTACGGCGTGCCGGTAATCCTGCACACCGACCACGCTGCCAAGAAGCTGCTGCCGTGGATCGACGGTCTGCTGGAAGCGGGCGAGAAGCACTTTGCTGAAACCGGCAAGCCGCTGTTCTCCTCCCACATGCTGGATCTGTCCGAAGAGTCTCTGGAAGAGAACATCGACATCTGCTGCGAGTACCTGACCCGCATGGCCAAGATGAACATGACTCTGGAGCTGGAACTGGGTTGCACCGGTGGCGAAGAAGACGGTGTCGACAACAGCCACATGGATCAGTCCGCTCTGTACACCCAGCCGGAAGATGTTGCTTACGCTTACGAGCGTCTGTCCAAGATCAGCCCGCGTTTCACCATCGCTGCCTCCTTCGGTAACGTACACGGTGTATACAAGCCGGGTAACGTCAAGCTGACCCCGTCCATCCTGGACGCTTCCCAGAAGTACGTTTCCGAGAAGTTCGGCGTTCCAGCCAAGTCTCTGGACTTCGTATTCCACGGTGGTTCAGGTTCCACTCTGGAAGAGATCCGCGAGTCCATCTCCTACGGCGTAGTGAAGATGAACATCGACACCGACACCCAGTGGGCAACCTGGGAAGGTCTGCTGAACTTCTACAAGAAGAACGAAGCTTACCTGCAAGGCCAGCTGGGCAACCCGGAAGGCGCCGACAAGCCGAACAAGAAGTACTACGATCCGCGCGTATGGCTGCGTGAAGGTCAGACTTCCATGATCGCTCGTCTGGAGAAAGCATTCTCCGACCTGAACGCCATCGACGTACTGTAATTCGTTACAGCACCTTGATTGCATGAAAAGGCGCCCTTCGGGGCGCCTTTTGCATTTCTGTGATCCGCACCGGTTGGTGAGTGGAGGGGGAACTGGGTATTATCGAAACAACTTTGCTTATTTTATTAAACAATTTGCAACCAAGGCAGGATGCTGAGTATGCAGGCAGGAAAGCACAACGGATATCAGGAGCACGTCGCCTCCTACTACGCGGCCACCCGCAACGACTCGCAACAGTGGCCCGAGCTGGAGGGGGAGCACAAGGCTGACGTCTGCATCATCGGCGGCGGCTTTACCGGTCTCAATACCGCCATCAATCTGGCTGATGCCGGTTACAAGGTCGCCTTGCTGGAGGCCAACCGTATCGGCTGGGGCGCCTCTGGGCGCAACGGCGGCCAGCTTATTCGCGGTATCGGTCACGATACCAGCCAGTTCGCCCGCTGGATTGGTGAGGAAGGGGGGCGCGAACTCGACCTGATGGGGCTGGAGGCGGTGCAGCTGGTGCGCGAGCGGGTTGAGCGTTTCAATATCGACTGCGACCTCACCTGGGGTTACTGCGATCTGGCCACCCGTCAGCGCCATCTGGCAGGTTTCGAGGAGGATCTCGACCATCTGGCGAGCCTTGGCTATGAGCACGAACTCAAACTGGTGCCGCGGGAAGATATCCATAGCGTGGTGGGGTCGGATCGCTATATCGGCGGCCTTATCGACATGGGCTCCGGCCATCTCCATCCCCTCAATCTGGCGCTCGGCGAGGCGCGAGCCGCAGCCAGCCTCGGGGTTTCCCTGTTTGAACACTCCAGAGTGACCCATATCGATTACGGCAAGCAGGTCGAGGTGACCACGGCTCATGGCCGGGTCACCGCCGATTATCTGGTGATCGGCTGCAACGCCTATCTCAACGACCTCAATCCGGAGCTGGGGGGGCGGGTGCTGCCCGCGGGCTCCTACATCCTCGCCACCGAGGTGCTCGATCGCCGCTTGCGCCAGCGATTGCTGCCGCAAAACATGGCGGTGTGCGATCAGAACGTGGCGCTCGACTACTACCGCCTCTCTGCCGATGGCCGCCTGCTGTTTGGCGGCGCCTGCAACTATTCGGGGCGAGACCCGAAGGATATCAAGGCCTTTATGTTGCCCAAGATGCTGCGGGTCTTCCCCGAGTTGGCTGGCACCGCCATCGAGTTCCAGTGGGGCGGGATGATCGGGATCGGCGCCAACCGGCTGCCGCAGATTGGCCGTCTCAAGGAGCATCCTAATGTGCTCTACGCCCAGGCCTACTCGGGGCACGGCCTCAATGCCACCCACATGGCGGGCAAGCTGGTAGCCGAGGCGATCCGCGGCGAAAGCCGGGGTTTCGATCTCTTTGCCAGCGTGCCCCATATCACCTTCCCCGGCGGCCCGGCGCTGCGCTCCCCGCTGTTGGCACTGGGGATGCTGTGGCACCGGATGAAGGATATCTTCTGACTCCGATTGTCAGCCTGTGCAGTGATGGCTGAACTAAGCCCCCTTGCCAGCCCTTGTTTAAAGCGGGTTAGCACTATCGTTCCGCCCGATAGACCAAAAGATGCATTCGCGCCAATCTCGTCCGATTGGCGCTATCTTTTAGGTGTGAGAGCGGTTATCTGCCAAGGGACAAGGGGTTGTCAGATTGCCGGAATATTTGCCGAGAAAGGGCCGAGGACGGGGAGAGGAGGGCCAAGATGGAGATAAATGTGGTCGCGTCAGGCGGGCCCAGCCCGCTGTCGCAACGGCAGGGTTCTCCCGCTGTGCAGGCACAGGAGAGGGCTGCAACTTCACCATCAACGGGCAGTGACAGCCTGGTGCGCGACCTTGGTGCTGTGCTGGATGAGCTGGGGCTGTCACCGCAAGGGGAGAGCAGCGGCGGTGGCACTGTTTCAATCAGGGATTCGCTGGAAGCGTTCATCAACACCATGATGGGCTCCCTGCAACAGCAGCAGGAGCAACAGTTGGCATTGCAGCAACAACAGCAGCAGGAGCAGGAACAGCGCAAACTCGCCATCGCCGACAGCAGCGAGAACCCGCTCAAGCGGGACCTGGAGCGCCTGCTGGAGACGCTGGATCAGCAGGGCGGACAGGACAAAGAGAGCGAGCCAGGAGCCGAGCGTGAAGCGGTGAATCCCTTGCAGAGCCAGCTGACCAAGCTGCTGGAGAGCAGTGGTGCGGCAGAGAGCTGGGTCACCCTCAAGGAGGTGCTGTCAGGGTTGGCCAGCAAGCTGCCGAGCGAACCTGCCGAGCGAAAAGGGTATCGGGTCGATACCCAGGTTTGAGCTGGTTGGCAACGGCAGCCCCGCCGTTGCAGGGCATAAGGGGCGGCAAGCGCTTTATTGGGCCGGTTCCGCCAGCCGCCAGCTCTGTTCGTCCTTCATCATCCACACCTCGGCCTCTTGCGGCAGCACCTGGCCGGCCTCGAACTCGCCATATTTGCGCTCGAGCTCCATCAGCCCCATCTCCTGCTGGAAGGGGCCAACCCGGTCGTAGACCAGATCCTCGTCGTGCAACACCTGCAACTGATCGAGCCCCTGCTTGAAGTGGAGCTGGTAACTCACCTTGACCAGATAGACCCCCTCCATCCGCTCCTCCTTGCCGAGGATGGTGAAGTCGCTGATATCGAACAGGTTGGCGTCTGTCTCGGCCAGCAGCTTGGCGGTGACCTGCTGGCGGATATCCTCTTCACCGGGCCCTGCACTGCAGCCATAAAGCCAGAGGGCTAGCAGGGGGATGAACCACTTTTTCATCAAAACTCCGGACAAGTGCAAAACGAGAGGGGCGATTGTGCCACGCGAATGCGCGGCGGCAAACCTCGGCTCACGGTTCCAGTGAACGTTCCAGCACGATGGCCTCGGCCCGATAACCTGCCACCTCGCGGCGATAGCACTCGGTGAACCCTCTGCGCAGCCAGAAGGATAGAGCACTCTCATTGCTGGCAATCACTGACAGGCGAAGCCGGGTAGCGCCCCATGAGCTTGCCAGCGTGCAGGCGTGAAGATAGAGCGACTGACCACGGCCACTCCCTTGCCAGGGTTCCCCCACCAGTAACAGACCCAGATAGGCGGTGTCTGGATTGGGGTAGCCGCGCAGCAGATCAATGACAGCGGTGAGTTCTCCCTGCTCCCAGCGGCCGATGAGATGTTTGTCGGAGAGAGGCAGGCCGGATGGGCAGGCGACAAGTTCCTCTTCTCCTGCCTGTGCAGAGAGAGGGGCATTGCTCACCGCCGCCTGATAGGAGGGGGCCTGCTCGAACAGCCGCTGCAAGGCAGGTGCATCGCTTGTCTGCAGCCGACGCAACTCAGTGTGCATCACTTACCATCTCGAGATGTTTGGCAAAGGGGATAGGCCCCATAAAGCCGGTGACCCGCTGCCCTGTCAGCTCCTTGCCCTCACGGTCGAAGAAGATGAGGGTCGGCAATCCCAGCACGTTGAGGCTGTTGAGCAGCTCCACATCGGCATCGTCGTTGGCGGTGACATCCGCCTGCAGCAGCACCATCTGGCCGAAGCGCGCCCTCACCGCGGGATCGCTGAAGGTCTTGTGCTCGAACTCCTTGCAGGCGACGCACCAGTCGGCGTAGAGATCGAGCAGCACCGGTTTGCCGCGGGCGGCGGCCAGCTGCACCTTGAGATCATCCAGCGTCTTGATACGGATAAACCGCGGTGCCGTTTGACCGGCATCTGCCGTGACGGCAGCAGGGGTGGCCGGTTGCAGCAGATCCTTGCCCACTACCACGGCGCTGATCATCGCCAGCAACAGCACGAAGCCGCGCACGCTTCTGGCCACCGAGTGGGGCTGGTGCTGGTTGTGGTGATAGAGATAGCCGCACAGCAGCAGCCCCCAGCCGAGCCAGGCGAGAGTGGCAATCTGATCGCTCCAGAGCCGTGACAGCAGCAGGATCGGCACCGCCAGCAGGGCAAAGCCAAACAGTTGCTTGATCACATCCATCCAGGCGCCTGCTTTGGGCAGCAGCTTGCCACCCGAGGTGCCGAGCAGCAGCAGCGGTAGCCCCATCCCCAGTGACAGCGCATAGAGCGCCGCCCCGCCGAGCCAGAGATCGCCGCTCTGGGCCACGTAGATCAGCGCCCCCGAGAGCGGCGCCGTGGTGCAGGGGGAGCAGACCAGCCCGGAGATCATCCCCATGATGGCGACCCCGACCACAGAGCCGCCCTGCTGGCGGTTGGAGAGGCCGGAAAGACGGGTTTGCAAACTGCTCGGCAGTTGCAGGGTATAGAGTCCGAACATGGAGAGGGCCAGCAGCACGAACATCACCGAGAGGGCGATCAGCACATAGGGATGTTGCAGCGCCGCTTGGAATTTCAGACCCGCCGAGGCGACCACCAACCCCAACAAGGTGTAGGTGACCGCCATCCCCTGCACATAGACCATGGAGAGCAGGAAGGCGCGACCGGTAGAGAGGCGATGGCCGGCACCGGCGATGATGCCGGTCAGAATGGGATACATGGGGAAGACGCAGGGGGTGAAGGCGAGCCCCAATCCCAGAGCGAAGAAGGCGACGATGCTGAGCCAGAACCCCTGATGGCCGAGGGCGGCGGCCAGCTGATCCTGCTGGCTAACCGGTGCGACGCTTTGTGCCGTTTCAGCAGTGGGTGCGGTGGTTGCCGTGACCAGCGGGGCCACGTCGATCAGTTTGTCGGTCGGCGGGTAGCAGAGGCCGTCGGTACAGCCCTGATAGCGCACCCGCAGGGTGGCGCCGTCGCCCACTTCTTTGAGCGGCACCGCGATGCTCACCTGCTGGTAGTAGACTCGGGTCTTGCCGAAGAAGTCATCCTCGTGCTCGGTGCCTTCTGGCAGGGTCGGCTCGCTGAAGGTGAGGTTGTTCCCCTTGAAGCGCAGGCTGTGGCGATAGAGGTAGTAATCGTCGGCGATGTGGAGGGTTAGCAGCAGCTGATCGCCACGCTGTTCGCTCTCGATCTGAAAGGCCTCATCGACCTGTAAAAATTTGGGTTTGGCGTTGGCCTCAATGCCTAGCGAGCTGAGCAGATCGGCTCCGCTGGCGTGGGCTGGGGAGCTGCCCACTGTTGCCATCAGCAGGGCACAGAGCAGCAGCAGGGGAGAGAGCAAGCGGGTGAACGTCATGAGGTCTCCCCATTGATCCAGTCGAGATAGGCAGGTAGTCCGGCACTCACCGGCAGGGCCAGCAGCTCGGGCACCTCATAAGGGTGATTGGCTTGAATACATGCCTGCAGCTCGGCAAAGCGCGATTGGCGGGATTTGATGATGAGCTGGATCTCGGTGGCGCGCTCCACCTTGCCTTGCCAACGATAGACGGAGGTGACGCCCGGCAGTTGATTGATGCAGGCGGCCAACCGCAGGTTCAGCAGCTGTTCGCAGAGAAGGTCGGCACTGGTTTGATCTGGGCAGGTGCAGAGCACCACAATGGCGTCGGTCATAAAGCGGATCTTCACCTCGTTGGGGTAAACCGGGCAGGCGCCCTTGCCGTGTCATCCTTTTCTGCGGATGAAGGTGAAAAAAGCGCCTGAAAATCAGCGGCTACTATACCCCAGAGCCGCTTCAAATAGCATCTGTAGCCATTTGTGAGCCAGCGCCAAAAATTTGTGGGGGGCATGAGATAGACGCTGTCATGGGGACAGGGCAGAATGAGCGGGCTTGTTCCCAATTGACGTAAGGAAATGTATGACCCAACAGAATGAGCAGCAGAGAAACCGCATGTTGAGCCTGCTGCGCGAAGGTGAGCGCCGCATGTTGGTTCAATTGGCCGGGCTGCTGCGCACGACCGCCGATGAAATCAATGCCGAGCTGGAGAAAGAGGAGCTGATGGCCACCCTGGAGCAGCCCATCACGGTGGAGTATCTCAACGGCGTGGTGCAGCACCATCTGTTCGAGCGCAAACACAAGGGAGATATGGCAGTTGCCCAGCAGATCCTGAGCGATTATCAGAGCGAGCTGGAAGCGCTGCAGGCCGCCCAGGCGCAGCCTGAAGAGGCTGTCGCAACTGACGAGAGCGGCGAAGAGCTCAAAGCCCAGGCTTGAACGACGGGCAGGCCTGAATCCTTACCTCTGAATCAGCCGGCCTGCCAGCGCTGATCCCTCTTGCGGCCCCATCATGTCTGCCATGATGGGGCCGTGTCGTTTCTTCTGTTGCCTTCCCTTGTTGCCCTTCACTTCCCGGTTTCAATCCAACTGATTCGTGCCTTAGCGCGCCTCTTGTGGCATGCCGTGCGGCACTTCGCGGGGGATGGGGAACACCTTGTCATAGCCCCAGTTGTAGACGAAGGCATAGATCAGATAGAAGACGACGAAGCCCAGATCCAGCACCAGCGCCTCCAGCAGGCTGACGCTCAGCCACCAGGACATGACCGGCAGCGCGACGATCAGCAGACCGCCCTCAAAGCCGAAGGTATGCAGCACCCGTTGCCACAGGGTCTTGTGGGTATGGCCCTGATACTTCAGCAGCAGCTTGTCGACCCCGATGTTGTAGATGTAGTTCCAGACGGTGGCCAGCACCGAGAAGAACAGTGCCAGCGGGCCCATATGGTTGAGCCCTACCCCGGTAACCCAGCTGGCCAGCGGGGCGGCAATCAGCAGGCCAATGAATTCAAAGCCAATGGCATGGCGCAGGCGATCGTTACGGGTACGCATAAGTCACTCTCTCAATCAGGTTCATTCACGGATTGCTGGTTAATCTATAGATCTTTAGCGATAGATTCATGTTGGTATCCATCGCTAAAATAGATGGATGAGAGGGCTTGCCGGAGGGCCATAAGATGACGCCATCACTGGAACAACTGAGGATCTTGCTGGCGGCCGCCGAAACCGGCTCGTTTTCCGCTGCCGCCCGCAAGCTGGGCAAGGCGCAGTCGGTGGTGAGCAGCGCCATCGCCAATCTGGAGATCGATCTGGCGCTCACCCTGTTTGACCGCAGCGGCCGCTATCCGCAGCTGACGGAGGCGGGGGCCCGCATGGTGCAGGAGGCGGGGATCCTGCTGGCGCAGAGTGAACGGTTGCAGTCCATTGCCGGGGAGCTGGCGGCCGGGGTGGAGACGCGCCTCACTCTGGCCATCGATGATGACTCCCACCTCCCCTGGCTCGGCACCCTGCTGGAGGAGTTCGCCACTCGCTACCCGACCGTGGAGCTGGAGCTGCTCTTCCCGCTGATGGAAGATGTGACCGAGATGTTGGTTACTGGGCGGGCCCAGCTCGGCATCAGTTATCAGAAGGTGCATCCCCAGCGGGAGATTGTCGCCCGTTCGCTGGGGGAGGTGACCATGCCGCTGGTGGTGTCACCGGATCATCCGCTGGCCCGCAAGCAGCCGCTGCGGGAGGTCGATCTGCAGGGGGCACGCCAGCTGATGGTGACCGGCCGACGGGAAGGGAGCGAGCGTCAGCGTTTTCGCATCTCGGCTCAGGTGTGGTGGGTCGAGGGGGATCTCGGGGTGCTGGAGCTGGTCAAGCGGGGCCTTGGCTGGTCCGCTATCCCGGAATTTCTGCTGCATCAGCCGCTGAAGCGGGGCGAAGTCGTGGTGCTGGAGCCGGACTTTATCGCCAGCCATGCGTTGGCGCTGGAGCTGCAGTGGCATCGCGCCCGCCCGCTGGGGCAGGCGGGGCGCTGGCTGAAGGAGGCACTGCTGGCGCGGGTGCCTCGCTAGCCGACCTTACTCGGTAAGGGCGTAAGGCAGGGGTTGCAGGGTGAGGCGGGAGCCTTCGTCCTGCTTGAGGCGGAATTGGGCGTCAGCCTCGGTATCTTTCGGCAGTACGGCGGTGAGCCACACCTGCCCGGCCTGTTGCCAGGCGTTGAGCACCATGCCGCTGCGGCGCCAGTTGTCACCCAGTTGCAGCTCCAGGGTATCGCCCGCATTGACCGGCTCACTGGCACTGCCCGCCAGCAGGAACAGGGCGCGGTTGTTGGCGCCGCGATACTTGGCGCGGGCCACCGTCTCCTGCCCCATGTAGCAGCCCTTGTTGAAGCTGATGCCGTCCAGTGCCTGCAGGTTGAGCATCTGCGGGATGAACTCCCCCTGATGCACCGCTTCCATGTGTGGCAGGCCCGCCTTGATCTCGAGCCCCCACCAGAGTGACTCGTCACCTTGCGGCAGGGCGTCGGCTTGCTGATTGCTTACTAGCAGCCAGCGATCCTGTTCAATCTTCACCGCCATGCCGCCGTCGATCAGACCGCTCTGCAGAAGGCCAAATTGCGCGGCGATCCACTCATCGCTGCCCGCACCGGCGATCCCGGTGGCGTGGCGTTCATCGGCGGCGATCTCGACCTTGGAGAAGACGGCAAATTTCTTCAGCTCCGGCAACTGACGCTCCAGTACAGAGGGGCTGGTCAGCAGCAGCAGGCTGTCGTCGAGGCAGAGCAGGCGGAAATTGCTCCACAGCTTGCCCTTGGGATCACAGTGGCCGCCCGGGGTCTGTTGCCCCGGTTGCAGGGCGTTGACATCACAGGTGACCTGACCTTGCAGATATTTGGCGCGATCCTGGCCGCTGATACGGGTGATGGCCAGCTTGGTCAGGGAGAAGCGGGTCGGCTCGGCAGGAAAAACAGGTGGTTGCAGGCTCACGATGGTATTCCAGAGAGAAAGTATGTGAGCTGCATGGTAAAGACGTAACTAATGTTTGTCAGCCGGAAAATCCAGCTGGTACCATCCCCCGGTCTTTGTAAGGAGAGTGCCATGTTGAGCCCAGTTGAAAAATCCCGCCTGAAGTGGGCCTGCCGTCGCGGTATGCTCGAGCTGGATGTGATCTTTATGCCCTTTTTCGAACACGAGTTCGACTCCCTGAGCGAAGCCGATCAGCAGACCTTTATCCGCCTGCTGGCGAGCGACGATCCGGATCTGTTCAAATGGTGCATGGGTCATGGTGTACCTGCCGATCCCGCATTTGCCGCCATGATCCCGATGATCCTGGAGCGCAATCAGGCGCGCCACGACCGCCAGGGGTAATACCGTGGAGCGGGTGATCATGACGGTTCACCCCTCCCGCCATCAGCAATGTTTGCTGGTGGGCCTCTTTTTGTTGCTGCTCTGGCCGGTGGCTGGCCTGATTGCCTGTTGGCAGTGGGCACTGTGGCTGCCCGTCTGGCTGGTGGCGCTCTGGCTGAGTTGGCGTGCGCTCGCCGAGCCCCCGTTCGAGCTCGTCTGGGATGGTCAGTGGTTGCAGTGGCAAGGTCGCCGCTATCAGCTCGACAAGAAAAGCCGCATTCTGCCCGGCGTGCTCAGGCTGGCGCTTTGTCCCGAGCCGCAAGAGAGTGGAGCCGTGTCGCCACGGCAACTGTGGATCTTCTCCGATGCCCTTCCCCCCGAACATTACCGCCTGCTGGCGCGAGCCATCCACTTTCTGCCGTCTCGGCGCTGATGCCTGCTTTCCGTGATGACCATGCGCTGATTTATCGCGATAAGCTGTTGCCATGTGGCTGGCGACACTCTTTTTGTGGCTGAAAAACGGTTGAAAACAAGTGACCCCGCCGGGGCGGGGTCACTGATTGCTGCAACGCTTTGCGGGAAGGGAATTAATCCCGTTCCGGGGTCAGCACAGTCGGTTTGGAGTCCGGCAGCATATCCGGATAATCCAGGTTGTAGTGCAGGCCGCGAGACTCCTTGCGCTGCAGGGCGCAGTTGACGATAAGCTCGGCCACCTGTAGCAGGTTGCGCAGCTCCAGCAGGTTGTTGGAGACGCGGAAGTTGGCGTAGTACTCCTGCACCTCCTGCTTGAGCAGGTCGATGCGGCGCTTGGCGCGGGCCAGGCGTTTGTTGGTACGCACTATCCCCACGTAGTCCCACATCATCAACCGCAGTTCGTGCCAGTTGTGCTGGATCACCACCAGTTCGTCGGAATCTTCCACTTTGCTCTCGTCCCACACCGGCAGGCGCGGCGGCTCCACACTCATCGGCAGCTTGGCCAGAATGTCGGCACCCGCCTGATGGGCATAGACCACGCATTCCAGCAGGGAGTTGGAGGCCATGCGGTTGGCGCCGTGCAGACCGGTGTAGGTCACTTCGCCGATGGCGTATAGGCCGGGGATATCGGTCTGGCCGTTGTTGTCGATCATCACGCCACCACAGGTGTAGTGGGCGGCCGGCACGATGGGCATCGGCTCCTTGGTGATGTCGATGCCGACCGCGAGGCAGCGCTCATAAATGGTCGGGAAGTGCTTGATGATGAAATCGGCCGGTTTGTGGCTGATGTCCAGATACATGCAATCCGCCCCGAGCCGCTTCATCTCGTGGTCGATGGCGCGGGCGACAATATCGCGCGGTGCCAGCTCGGCCCGCTCGTCAAACTCCGGCATAAAGCGGCTGCCGTCCGGGCGGCGCAGATAGGCCCCCTCGCCACGCAGCGCTTCGGTCAGCAGGAAGTTGGGGTCGTCCGGGTGGAACAGGCTGGTGGGGTGGAACTGGTTGAACTCCAGGTTCGCCACCCGGCAACCGGCCCGCCATGCCATGGCGATACCATCGCCAGAGCTCACATCCGGGTTGGAGGTGTACTGGTAGACCTTGGAAGCACCACCGGTGGCCAGTGCCACGAAACGGGCGCGGATCACCTCGACCTGCTCGGCGTTGCGGTTCCAGACGTAGGCGCCCAGCACCTTGTTGCCCGGCAGGTTGAGCTTGCGGGTGGTGATGAGGTCGACCGCGTTGAAGCGCTCCATCAACTGGATATTGGGGTGAGCGCGCACCTGATCGATCAGGGTCAGTTGCACCGCCTTGCCGGTGGCATCCGCCGCGTGGAAGATGCGACGATGGCTGTGGCCCCCTTCGCGGGTGAGGTGGTACTGGGATTCACCGTCGGCGTTCTCCTCCTGATCGAAGGGGACCCCTTGCTGGATGAGCCACTGTATGGATTCGCGGGCGTGGCGAGCGGTGAACTCGACCACTGCCGGGTCACACAACCCGGCGCCCGCGTTGAGCGTGTCGCTCACGTGGGATTCGATGCTGTCGGTTTCGTCGAAAACGGCAGCGATGCCTCCTTGCGCATAGAAAGTGGCCCCTTCACTGATGGGCCCCTTGCTCAGAACCAGGACTTTGGCGTGGTCTGCCAATCGCAACGCGAGGGACAAACCAGCGGCACCGCTGCCAATGATCAGTACATCGCAAAGGTATTCAACACTTGCTTTCATAAGTATCATTGGCCTGGATTAAGAACTGGCACCATGGTAGCCCAAGCGAGGGCGAGGATGCAGCCTGCATCACATTTTTTTCAATTGAAGCGAACTTTCTCTGATTCTCCCTGTCTGAACTTGTGCGCTTAGGAAGGGCCGGAAAAGAAAAACGATAACCTGATGGGGGTTTTACGGCTCTGATGAGCGACCAGAATCTACTGGACGAACAGCTGGTTGAACGGGTCCAGCGCGGCGATAAAGCAGCTTTCAACCTGTTGGTAAAAAAATACCAGCATAAGGTGGTCAACCTGGTTGCCAGGTATGTCAACAATCCCGGTGATGTGCCCGATGTGGCGCAAGAGGCCTTTATAAAAGCCTACCGTGCATTGCCGACATTCCGTGGCGAAAGTGCTTTTTACACCTGGTTGTACCGAATTGCCGTGAACACGGCGAAGAATTATCTCACCTCCCAGGGGCGCAGGCCGCCCAGCAGTGATGTGGAGGCTGACGAAGCGGAGTCTTATGGCGGCGGTGAAGCCTTGCAAGAGGTCTCAACCCCCGAAAACCTGGCGCTGACTGACGAGATCAAACGCACCGTGTTTTCAGCCATAGAGTCATTGCCGGAAGACTTGAGGACAGCTATCACCCTTCGCGAACTGGAAGGGCTGAGCTACGAAGAGATTGCCGAAATCATGGATTGCCCAGTGGGTACGGTCAGATCCCGTATCTTCCGGGCGAGGGAAGCAATCGATAAAAAGCTGCAACCTCTGATCGAGAATTAACTGGGGAAAGACGGGTTAACTTATGGCAAATAAAGAGCAAATCTCTGCCCTGATGGATGGTGACCTGAGTGACGCAGAGGTACTGAACGAGCTGGAGATGGACTCCGACTTGCAAGATACCTGGGGTCGTTACCACCTGATCGGCGATGCCATGCGGGGTGACCTGCCGGTCAATCTGCAACTGGATCTCAGTGACAGCATTATGGCTGCGCTGGAGGATGAGCCCACCATACTGGCACCCAAGCCGGTCGAGACGGCTCTCGTGCTGCAACCTGCCGTTGCTCCGGTCAAGACTGATTCCAATGTGGTTCCGTTGTTCCGCCGTGTCGGTCAGCAGCTGGGTCAATATGCCATTGCGGCATCTGTGGCCGCTGCCGTTATCTTCGGGGTGCAGCAGTATCAGGGGCAGGATGGCGTTCCGGCCAATCCGGTGCTCAATACCATTCCAATCGGTGGCAGTGCGGCGCCGGTGAGTGTTCACTATCCGCAACAGGACGGCGCCCGTGCCCGTCAGCAGGGGCTGACCGAACAGCAGATGCAGGAGCAGCGGGAGCGGATTAACGCCTTCTTGCGTGACCACCAGTTGCAGCAGCGCCTGTTGCAAGACAGACAGATCCAACAATAACGAATTGTCAGGGATACAAACGTGCGCCAGTCCAGCCGTATTTTGCTGGCCTCTCTCCTGCTGATCAGTGCCAAGGCCTCGGCCGACGATAAGTCGGCCGAGGCCTTGTTGCAGCAGATGCAGAGTGCCGTGCAGCAACAGAATTTCGAGTTGTCCATGGTCAAGGCCCGTCAGGGGCGTCTTGAACCGATCCGGATCAGCCATGCCGTCATCAACGGCAAGGAAGTTGCCCACCTCAGTTACCTCGACGGCAAGGCGATCGAGTATCTCCAGCGCCAGAATGAATACACCTTCTTTGAAAACAGCCACGATCCCTACACCCTGAAGGATGCCCGCTTCCCCGGCATCTGGTCGACCCTGGTGAAGATGCCGCTGGCGCAGGTGCTGGAGAGCTATGATCCTGTGCTGGCCGGTCGCAGCCGCGTCGCCGGTGTGGTGGCGCAGGTGGTGAGGCTGGTGCCTAAAGAGGCCGACAAATATGGTTTCGTGCTCTGGATTGATGAGCAGAGCCACTTGCTGCTGCGGATCGACATGGTCGAGCGGGAAGGCAATCTGGTGGAGCAGGTGCTCGGTGTCGAGCTGGATCTGCAGAGCAAACCGGCCCCCTGGCTGGTGAAGCTGGCCAACAGCAAGCAGCCTCCGGCGCTGGCGCTGGAGGATGCTTATCCGGCGCCGCAACAGCAGTTGAACTGGCAGATCACCTGGTTGCCCGATGGCTTCAAGGTGCTGTCGCAAGACCGGCACCAGCTGGTGACCACCAGTATGCCGGTGGATTACATGATGCTCTCCGACGGGCTGGTGGATCTCTCGGTCTACGTCTCCCGGGTCGATCCCAAGCAGGCGGTGCGCCAGCAGCTGATCCGCCAGGGAGCGACCTCGCTGGTGAGCTATGTCAACGAGGTGGGGGTCGAGATCACCGTGGTCGGCGAGGTGCCTGCCGAAACCGCCAAGCGCATCGCCGAGTCGGTCCAGCCGCTGGCCCGCAACGAAGCGGTGCAGTAACGGGGGGCTGCGGGGTTCTTCCCCGCTTGCCGAGCGTGGCGAGTCGTGGTCAGATCCCCTGATTGTGTGAACCCGAGGTGCTGCCGTGAATGAGATGAGTGAAGAGCTGGCGACCGTGGTGGCCATTGAGGGTGACCATGCCTGGGTGGAGTGCGAGCGGCGCTCCGCCTGCAGTGGTTGTCAGCAGCAATCCAACTGCGGTACCGGCACCGTGGCCAAGGCATTTCCCCTGAAAGCTCCCCGCTTGCGGGTCAGGCTGACCGCCGAGGTGCGGGTTGGCCAGCAAGTGAGGCTCGGTATCCCGCAGGAGAGTCTGCTGCGCGGGGCGGCGCTGGTCTACGTGTTGCCGCTGTTTTGTCTGTTGGCCGGCGCCTTGCTGGGACAGCTCTGGCTGGCGCCGCTGCTCTCGGGCGGGGAGGGAATTACCATTCTCTGCTGCCTGCTGGGGGGCGTGCTGGGCTTTTTACTGGTTCGTTACTTTTCCAATCGCCTGGATCAGGGGCGTTACGGCCCGCAGATGCTCGGCGTTGTTGTCCCTGTCCGCATCCTCCCCTGACTGAACAGGCGCTATTTCACTGGCGCTGGCGACTAAAGAATGGCCGTCAGCCGGGTTATCCAGTAAAATCGCGCCTCCATAACTGACCTTAACTAATTTTGAGTGACTCTTGCTCGATGAAACACATTCGTAACTTTTCGATTATTGCGCACATCGACCACGGTAAATCGACCCTGTCGGACCGTCTGATCCAGACTTGCGGTGGCTTGTCCGACCGCGAGATGCAGGCTCAGGTGCTTGACTCCATGGATCTGGAGCGCGAGCGCGGCATTACCATCAAAGCACAGAGTGTGACCCTGAACTACCAGGCACAAGACGGTAACACCTACCAGCTGAACTTTATCGACACCCCGGGCCACGTGGATTTCTCCTACGAGGTCTCCCGCTCTTTGGCGGCCTGTGAAGGGGCGCTGCTGGTGGTGGATGCCGGCCAGGGGGTTGAGGCACAGACTCTGGCCAACTGCTACACCGCCATGGAAATGGATTTGGAAGTGGTGCCGGTGCTGAACAAGATTGACCTGCCGGCCGCAGAACCCGAGCGGGTTGCCGAGGAGATCGAAGACATCGTCGGTATCGACGCGGTCGATGCGGTGCGCTGCTCCGCCAAGACCGGTCTGGGTGTTGATCTGGTGCTGGAAGAGATCGTCGCCAAGATCCCGGCACCGGAAGGTGACCCGGATGCCCCGCTGCAGGCGCTGATCATCGACTCCTGGTTCGACTCCTATCTGGGGGTTGTCTCTTTGGTGCGGATCAAGAACGGTTCCCTGAAGAAGAACGACAAGATCAAGGTGATGAGCACCGGTCAGGTGTGGGGTGTCGATCGTATTGGTATCTTCACGCCCAAGCAGGTGGATACCCAGGGTCTGGGTTGCGGCGAGGTAGGTTGGGTTGTCTGCGGTATCAAGGACATCCACGGCGCGCCGGTGGGCGATACCCTGACTCAGGCCAAGAACGGTGCCGACAAGGCGCTGGCTGGCTTCAAGAAGGTGAAGCCGCAGGTTTATGCGGGTCTGTTCCCTATCTCCAGCGATGACTACGAGTCGTTCCGTGACGCCCTTGACAAGCTCTCCCTGAACGATGCCTCCCTGTTCTTCGAACCAGAGAGCTCCACTGCGCTGGGCTTCGGCTTCCGCTGTGGCTTCCTCGGCATGTTGCACATGGAGATCATTCAGGAGCGTCTGGAGCGTGAATACGATCTGGATCTGATCACCACGGCGCCGACCGTAGTGTACGAGATCGAGCTGACCGACGGTTCTACCATCCACATCGACAGCCCGGCCCAGATGCCCGCCATCACCAGCATCAAGGAGATGCGCGAGCCGATCGCCGAGTGTCATATCCTGCTGCCGCAGGAGTACATGGGCAACGTGATCACCCTCTGTATCGAGAAGCGTGGCGTACAGACCAACATGGTCTACCACGGCAAGCAGGTGGCACTGACCTATGAAATCCCGATGGCGGAAGTGGTGCTCGACTTCTTCGACCGTCTGAAATCCACCAGTCGCGGTTACGCCTCGCTGGACTACGGCTTCAAGCGTTTCGAAACCTCCGACATGGTCCGTCTGGATATCATGATCAACGGTGAGCGCGTCGATGCCCTGGCTATCATCACCCACAAGGATAACGCCCAGTATCGCGGTCGTCAGGTGGTGGAGAAGATGCGCGAGCTGATCCCGCGCCAGATGTTCGATATCGCCATTCAGGCGGCCATCGGCAACCAGATCATCGCACGCAGCACCGTCAAGGCTTTGCGTAAAGACGTAACCGCCAAGTGCTACGGTGGTGACGTGAGTCGTAAGAAGAAACTGCTGAACAAGCAGAAAGAAGGTAAGAAGCGGATGAAGTCCCTCGGCCGTGTCGACGTGCCGCAGGAAGCCTTCCTCGCGATTCTCCACGTCGGAAAGGATTAATAGATGGCAAGCACGTTTTCCCTGATCCTGGTGGTGGTCTGCGCGATCACCGGTGTTATCTGGTGTCTGGACAAGATGATTTGGTCCAAGCAGCGCGCCGCCAAGATTGCCGTGGCTCGTGCCCATGGCGGTGCCCACCTGGATGAGAAGACCCTGGCCAAGGTCGCCCCCGTGCCGGTCTGGATTGAGCAGACCGCCGGGGTCTTCCCGGTCATCACCTTTGTGCTGATCCTGCGTTCGTTCATTTTTGAACCGTTCCAGATCCCGTCAGGTTCCATGATGCCCACCCTGCTGGTGGGCGACTTCATCCTGGTGGAAAAATTTGCCTATGGTCTGCGGGATCCGGTGACCAACACCAAGTTCCTCGAGACTGGCGAGCCCAAGCGTGGCGACGTGGTGGTGTTCAAGTATCCCCTTGAACCGCGCGTTGACTACATCAAGCGGGTGGTCGGCATGCCGGGTGATCGGGTCATCTATCGCAACAAGGAGCTGATGATCCGGCCCAAGTGCGAAGAGCAGGAAGGGAAAACGTGTCCGGGCTTCAAGAAGCTCGACGTCAAGTTTGAACAAAGAGGCGAATTTACCCAGATGGGGATCCCCCTTGACCGCTATACCGAGCAGTTGGGTGATGTTTCCCACGAGACCCTGCGCAATCCGCTGATGCCCGACATGGTTGGCCGTTACTATCGCCAGCCCGGCACCTACCCCGACGAGTGGGTGGTACCGGAAGGCCAGTATTTCGTGATGGGCGACAAC
This sequence comes from Aeromonas sp. ANP5, assembly GCF_963870295.1. Lineage (NCBI taxonomy): Bacteria > Pseudomonadati > Pseudomonadota > Gammaproteobacteria > Aeromonadales > Aeromonadaceae > Aeromonas > Aeromonas sp. ANP5. The sequence goes on from NZ_CAWMRY010000035.1 coordinate 42,126, forward strand.
CGCGACAACAGCACCGACAGCCGCTTCTGGGGCTTTGTGCCCGAGCAGAATCTGGTCGGCAAGGCGGTCGCTATCTGGATAAGTTTTGAATTCGAGCGCGAAGAAGGCTCCCTGCTGCCAAGTTGGGTACCGACAGGTGTGCGCTTCAACCGCATTGGCGGAATCAAGTAAATGAATATCAAGATGAACAGACTGCAGTCCCGTCTCGGGCATGTCTTTGCGGATCTGGAACTACTGACCCGGGCGCTGACTCACCGCAGCGCCGGCTCCCGTCACAATGAACGACTGGAATTTCTGGGTGATTCTATTTTGAGTCTGGTGATTGCCGACGATCTGTTCCACCGCTTCCCGCAAGCGGCGGAAGGGGATCTCAGCCGGATGCGCGCCACCCTGGTGCGCGAGAAGACCCTGGCCGAACTGGGCCGGGAGTTCGACCTCGGGGATCACTTGATCCTCGGTCCCGGCGAACTCAAGAGCGGCGGTTTTCGCCGCGAATCCATTCTGGCCGATACGGTCGAGGCGGTGATCGGTGCCGTCTATCTGGATACCAATCTTGAGACGGTGCGGACACTGCTGCTGAGCTGGTATGCCAGCCGCCTGGAAGAGATCAAGCCGGGCATCGAGCAGAAAGATCCCAAGACCCGTCTGCAAGAAATTTTGCAGGGAAGCCGCAAATCCCTGCCGACCTACACCGTGACCAACGTCAAGGGCGAGGCCCACAACCAGGAGTTCACCGTCCAGTGTGACGTGGAAGGTCTGGATGGTCCCCTCGTCGGGGTCGGCACCAGCCGTCGCAAGGCCGAACAGGCCGCTGCGCAGCAAGCATTGGAAAAACTGTCATGACAGATACTACCTATTGCGGCTTTGTCGCCATCGTGGGCCGCCCCAACGTGGGCAAGTCCACCCTGCTCAACAAGCTGCTTGGCCAGAAGGTCAGCATCACCTCGAAGAAGCCCCAGACCACCCGTCACCGGATTTTGGGGATCGACACCGAGGATAACTACCAGACCATCTATGTCGACACCCCGGGTCTGCACATTGAAGAGAAACGGGCCATCAACCGCCTGATGAACCGTGCCGCCACCAGTTCGCTGGGGGATGTGGCCATGGTGGTGTTCATGGTCGACGGTACCCACTGGACCAAAGACGACGAGATGGTGCTGGGCAAGCTGCGCAATCTCAAGTGCCCTGTGGTACTGGCGGTCAACAAGATCGACAACGTCAAAGAGAAAGAAGATCTGCTGCCCCACCTCGAGTGGCTGGGCCAACAGATGAACTTCGCCCATATTCTGCCCATCAGTGCCGAAAAAGGCACCAACGTGGAGAAGATCCGCGAGTGGGCCAAGGATCTGCTGCCGGAAAACGTCCACTTCTTCCCGGAAGATTACGTGACCGACCGCTCCTCCCGCTTTATGGCCTCCGAAATCATCCGCGAGAAACTGATGCGCTTCACCGGCGAGGAGCTGCCCTACTCGGTGACGGTGGAGATCGAACGCTTCAAGGTGGAAGAGAACGGCCTCTACCACATCCACGGCCTCATTCTGGTCGAGCGTGATGGCCAGAAGAAGATGGTCATCGGCAACAAGGGCGAGAAGATCAAGACCATCGGCACCGAAGCGCGCCTCGATATGGAACGTCTGTTCCAGAACAAGGTGCACCTGGAGCTGTGGGTCAAGGTCAAATCCGGTTGGGCTGACGATGAGCGCGCCCTGCGCAGCCTCGGGTATGGCGACGACTGATTGCTGACCCCGGCTTTCGTCATCCACAGTCGGCCCTATCGGGAGACCAGCCAGCTGGTCGAGGTCTTCACCCAGGATAGTGGCCGATTTACTCTGGTGGCTCGCGGTTCTCGCGGGCCACGCTCCCCTCTCAAGGGGCTGCTGCAACCTTTTACCCTGCTCACCATCGCCTGGCGCGGCAAGGGGGATCTCAAGAACCTCACCCAGGTCGAATGCCCGGATCACTCCCTGCGTCTCGGCGGCGATCGTCTCTTCTACGGCCTCTATCTCAACGAGCTGGTCTACTACCTGCTGGAAGCGCACACCCCGTTCCCCGAAGTGTTCGATGCCTATGCCCGTGCCATCATGGCGCTGGCCGATGGCGAGACGCCGGAGCTGCCGCTGCGTCGCTTCGAGTTCCTGCTGTTGCAGGCGCTCGGCTATGCGGTGGATTTCGAATACACGGCGGACGACGAGTCCCCCATCGAGCCGACCCTGCTCTATGGCTTCGAGCGTGAATTGGGCTTTGTTGCTTGCGAGCGGGCGCCGGATCCCCGTACCCTGTTTCTCGGTGCCCACCTGCTCGCCTTTGCCGAGGGACGTTTCGATACCCCTCCCTTGCTGCAGGCGGCCAAACGTTTCAGCCGATTGGCACTGCAACCCTATCTGGGCAAGCGCCAGCTAAAGAGCCGGGAGCTGTTTTTAAAACGCAAAGCCAGTATGCAAGGCTGACACAGATTACAGACATACGGATATTGGCGCGGTGTGATTCGCTGACCGCGCAGTCAACAGATGAAGCCTTTCAAGGAGTTCTCAATGAGTGAAATCTATCTGGGTGTGAACATCGACCATATCGCGACTCTGCGCAACGCCCGGGGCACCCAGTATCCGGATCCGGTACAGGCCGCCTTCGTGGCTGAGCAGGCCGGGGCCGATGGCATTACCGTGCATCTGCGTGAAGATCGCCGCCACATCACTGACCGCGACGTGGAGATCCTGCGCCAGACTATCCAGACCAGAATGAACCTGGAGATGGCGGTGACCGAAGAGATGATCGGTATCGCCTGCCGTATCAAGCCCCACTTCGTCTGTCTGGTGCCGGAGAAGCGCACCGAGGTGACCACCGAGGGCGGTCTGGACGTGGCCGGCCAGTTGGACAAGGTGACTGATGCCGTTGCCCGCCTCTCCGCGGTGGGGGCGCAGGTATCCCTCTTTATCGACGCCGATCCCATCCAGATCGATGCGGCTGCCGAGAGTGGCGCCCCCTTTATCGAGATCCACACCGGCCGTTACGCCGATGCCACCACAGATGCCGAACGCAACGCCGAGTTCAAGCGTATCGCCGCCGGCGCCTCCTATGCCGCTGGCAAGGGCTTGAAGGTCAATGCCGGTCACGGCCTGCACTACCACAACGTCAAGGCCATCGCCGCCATCCCCGAGCTCTATGAGCTCAACATCGGCCACGCCATTATTGGTCGCGCCGCCTTCGACGGCTTGGCCAAGGCCGTGAGCGATATGCGCCTGCTGATGCAGGAAGCCCGTCAGGGGATCTGACTCACCAGACCGGCGGCCTGAGACAGGCTGCCAAAAATAACAAGGGACGCCATGGCGTCCCTTGTTATTTCAGGCCCTGTTCAAGCGAGGGTGATGGGCTGGCGGCCATCGAACTGTAATAACCCAGCACAATCGGCTATAACCAGTTGAGGTTAAAAGGGTTATACTGGTTGCCCCTATGAGCTGGGCGAGATTGTTATGGATCATCCCTTGTACCACCCCGATATCACCGAACTTGAACCTGTCGCCCGCGCGGCGGGGGCGGCCATCATGGCCATCTACAGCCAGCCCTTCGCGGTGGAGTACAAGAGCGACGAGAGTCCCCTGACCGCGGCCGACAAGGGTGCTCATGAGGTGATCGTTCAGGGGTTGGCGCGGCTGACTCCGGATATTCCCGTATTGTCGGAGGAGTCAGGGCCCGAGGTGATGGCTGCACGCCACGGCTGGTCCCGCTACTGGCTGGTGGATCCCCTCGACGGTACCAAGGAGTTTGTCTCCCGCAACGGCGAGTTCACCGTCAATATCGCACTGATTGAAGGGGGGGCGCCGCGCTGGGGGCTGGTCTATGCCCCTGTGCTGGACAAGCTCTGGTATGGCGGAAAGGGGCTCGGTGCCTGGCGCATCGCCGATGGCAAGCGCGAGCCTATCCAGACCCGGCCTCATCGTGAAGGCGAGGCGTGGCGAGTGGTGGGCAGTCGCAACCACCTGTCGCAGGAGACCCTCGATTTCTTGGCTCCTTTTGGCGAGATCGAGCTGGTCTCGATGGGCAGCTCCCTCAAGTTCTGCATCATTGCCGAGGGGGGCGCCGAGCTCTATCCGCGCCTCGCCCCCACCTGCGAGTGGGATACCGGCGCTGCGCAGGCGGTGCTGGAGGGGGCCGGTGGCAGCGTCACCCAACTCGATGGCTCGTCCCTTGTCTACAACAAGTCCGATATTCTCAACCCCTGGTTTGTCGCCAAAGCATAAACGAGATATCGGGATGCAAAAAGGCCGGACTGGAATGAACTTCCAGTCCGGCCTTTTTTATTTCGCTATTCGCTTTGCGGTCAGAAGACCTTTTTGAACGGCTTGATGGTCACTTTGGCATAGACGCCAGCTGCCACATAGGGATCGGCATCGGCCCAGGTTTGGGCGTCAGCCAGCGAGGCAAACTCGCCGATGACGGTGCTGCCGGTAAAGCCTGCATCAGCCGGATCCTCGGCATCGATAGCCGGGTTGGGACCGGCGGTCAGCAGGCGACCTTCATCCTGCAGGGCTTGCAGGCGAGCCAGATGGGCAGGGCGAACTTGCTTGCGCAGTGGCAGGCTATCGGGGACATCTTCGGAGTAGATGAGATACCACATGAGACAATCCTTTTCTGATGAGGGTTATTTTTTTGGTTCGTCTTTTTGCTGGGACAACTGCTCGGCAGGGATGTGGCGGTAGAGATAGACGCCGCTCAGCAGGGTAAAGACCAGCGTCATCCCCAGCAGACCGAACACCTTGAAGTTGACCCACATCTCCTGCGGCAGGTTGAACGCCACATAGAGGTTGAGCAGGCCACAGACGGTAAAGAAGCCGACCCAGCCGAGATTGACCTTGTCCCAGACTGCATCGGGCGCTTGCAGCTCCTTGGCCAGCATCTGTTTGATCAGGTTCTTGCCAAAGCCGTAGCGGCTGATGAGCAGACCCAGTGCAAACAGTACGTTGATGACAGTCACTTTCCACTTGATGAAGGTGTCATCGTGGAAGAAGACGGTGAGGCCGCCGAAGAAGCCAACCAGCAGGAAGGTAAAGAGCTGCATCTTCTCGACTTTGCGATAGCGGATCCAGCTATAGGCGAGCTGCAGACCGGTGACCACTACCAGTGCGCCGGTAGCCATGTAGATGTCGTAGAACTTGTAGACCGCGAAGAAAACGATAAGTGGAATAAATTCAATAAATTGCTTCATGTCTGGCGCCTAGTCCTCAAAGATGGCCTGCAAATTTCGCCCAGTCTACCTGTACAGCAGACAACGGCAAATGAATAAGACCGCTCATTTTTACGCTGGTTCCGCGCTGTCGCCAAACAGTTGGCGTGCAATGGAGATCCCCAGTCGTTGCTGATCGGCCAGCAGGTCGCGGATATGGCGCTCTTCAATCAGAGGGTTGAGCAGCACGGCGCGCAGCAAGGTGAGAGGCTGTGCGCCGTAGCGCACCACCGCCCGCTGGGTACGTGAGACAAAGCTGTGCCCCTCGGCCCGCTGGGCTTTTTGCAGTGCCACGTTGAAGTCGTTGATCTGCGCATTGGCCGTCTCATCCAGCACCTTGCCCTGCAGGTGGGGCGGGATGCAGCGGTAGGAGAGCAGGTTCATCACCGGCGCCGACATCAACTCGAAGGCGGGGTCGCTTTCGATGAGATCTGCCATCAATCTGGCTCGGTCGTAGTTGGCTTCGATAAGCTCGGCATAGCCTTGCTGGCCGAAGAGCTGGAAGGCGGCATCCAGATAGAGGGCATTGGCCGGGCGGGTGCCCTCCAGGGTAAAGCGGCCCTGATCGAACGAGGTGGCGCGAATGGCATAGGGCGCCTCCCGCTTGACCGCCATCATCAGGTCGGGCTGGCGGCAGAGCAGCATGCCGGTACCAAGCGGCACCAGCAGCTGTTTGTGGCCATCCAGAGTGACGGTATCTGCGCGCTCGATCCCGGCCAACAGGTTTTGATAGCGGGGGGAGAAGAGGGTCGGGCCACCCCAGGCGGCATCCACGTGGAAGTGGATCTGCTCGCGCTCGGCGATGGCCGCCAGTTCTGGTAGCGGATCGATGGAGCCAAAGTCAGTACTGCCCGCCACGCCGACCAGCGCCAGCACCTTGAGTTTCAGTTCCTTGCACTGGATCAGTGCCTGCTCCAGCGCAGCCAGACTGAGCCGGTTCTGCTCGTCAGTCTCAAGGCGCCAGACGCTGCGAGCGCCCAGCCCCAGCAGATCCATCCCTTTGTCGAAGGAGTAGTGCATCAGCCGGGAACCCAGAATGACGGCGCCCCGATAGCCCTGCTCATAGAGGGCGAACAGGTTGTCGCCGCAGGCGCGGTTGCGGGCCAGCCACAGTGCCGTGACGTTGGCGATGGTGCCGCCGCTGGTCATGACACCGAGGGCGGCATCCTTGGCATGCATCTGTTCTCCGTAGAAGGCATCGTCCCGGCCATAGATGAGGCGGTGCAGCTTGGCCAGCACCTCTCGCTCCAGAAAGCTGAGCAGGCGGGAGGACTCCATCTTCATCGGATTCTGGTTCAGCATCACCAGCAGGCGCGACAGCTCGGCGGTATAGGTTGGCAGGGGCGCCGTCATATGGCCCATGTAGCGTGGCGAGGTGAGGTGCGAGGCGCCGGGCACCAGAGTAGCCAGCCGTGCCAGATACTCCTCGATAGAGTGGCCGACTGCAGGCATGCGGGATTGATCGAGCTGGTGGGTGAACAGGTCGCGCTGATAGGGGGCCTGACTGTCGTCGGAGTGGTGGAAGCTCTCCAGCAAGGTGTTCATCGCCTCGCCAAAGGCGGGATCCGCTTGTACAAACAACTCAGTCAACTTCATCAGGTTCTCCAAACCAGGTCACTGGGTTAGGTGTCTATGCCGCTTGTCTCGGGCATCGGCGGCAGAGCATACACCAAAGGGGGGCGGGTGACAGCCACCCCATTTTTTAAGCGAACACTTGTACTCTGAAATGGCGCTGGGTAGAGTGAGCCACAGTTATTGTGGAGTCGATGTTATGAGTGGTGTGATGGATTACTCCCCCCGGGAGGAGCTGGCAAACCGGCTGAGCCACGGTGCGGGATTGTTGCTGGGGATTGTCGGGTTGGTGCTGTTGCTCATCAAAGGATGGGGGCTGGGCACGCAGGCGCTGGTGAGTTACAGCCTTTATGGCGGCAGTCTGGTGCTGCTCTATCTCGCCTCGACCCTCTATCACAGCATGGGGTCAGGGCGGGCCAGACGCTGGTGCAAGGTGTTTGATCACTGCGCCATCTATCTGCTGATTGCCGGCACCTATACCCCCTTCCTGCTGGTGGCACTCGACACGCCGCTGGCGAAGGGCTTGATGGTGGTGATCTGGGCCCTGGCGCTGGCTGGCGTGGTGTTCAAACTGGTGTTTATCAATCGCTTCAAGAAGTTGTCGCTCTTTACCTACCTGATGCTGGGCTGGCTGTCGCTGGTGGTCATCTACCAGCTCTATATCCATCTGGCCGGTGAGGGGCTGCTGCTGCTCGGGCTTGGCGGCCTTATCTACAGCTTCGGGGTCATCTTCTATGTGGCCAAGCGGATTCCCTATAACCATGCCATCTGGCATCTCTTTGTGCTGGGTGGCAGCGTTTGTCACTTTATGGCCATTTACGGCTACGTCGCCTAACGTCTTGCAACTAGCCCTTAATTGGTATTTTTAGCGCGTAAAAGGATAAATTCGTGCGGTATCACACAGTTGGCATCAGCGTTTGCTGACAAGCTAGGGCCAGTTCAATTCGCAAAGGATGCACGAAATGAGTGAAATCGCGCTTTCCATCAGCATGTTGTCGCTGGTGGCAGTGCTAGGACTCTGGCTGGGAAACTGGCGAGTCTATGGCGTTGGGTTAGGAATAGGGGGGGTGCTGTTCGGCGGCATCATTGTGGGTCACTTTGCAGGTGCCTCCGATCTCGCGCTGGATGCACAAACGCTTCACTTTATTCAAGAATTTGGCCTGATCCTGTTTGTCTATACCATCGGCATCCAGGTTGGGCCGGGTTTCTTCTCGTCATTGCGCAGTTCGGGTCTCAAACTCAACGCCTTTGCCGCTTTGCTGGTCATCCTTGGCTGCGTGGTGGCCGCTGGCTTGCATCAATTTTTCGATGTGCCGTTGCCGGTCATTCTGGGGGTCTTCTCCGGTGCCGTCACCAATACGCCATCTCTCGGTGCGGGCCAGCAGATCCTGGCCGAGCTGGGCGCCGCGCCCGGTTCTACCGGTTTGATGGGGATGGGCTATGCGGTTGCCTATCCGTTTGGTATCTGTGGCATTTTGCTCACCATGTGGCTGGTCAGGGTCTTCTTTCGCATCAAGATCGACGATGAAGCCGCCCAGTTCGAGCTACAAACCGGTAAAACCAAGGAGAGCTTGCAGACCATCAACATCGCGGTGCGCAACCCCAACATGCACGGCCTGATGCTGAGCGAGATCCCGAGTCTCGACGAGTCTGATGTCATCTGTTCACGGCTCAAGCGTGGCGACGAGCTGATGGTGCCACGGCCGGAATCCCGTATCGAACTGGGTGACTTGTTACATCTGGTGGGTGAGCGCCACGCGCTGCACAAGGTGTTGCTGGTATTGGGGGAGGAGGTGGAGACCTCGCTCTCGACCCGCGGCACCGATCTGCGCGTCGAACGGGTAGTGGTGACCAACGAGCAGGTTCTTGGCAAGAAGATCCGCGATCTGGACATCAAACAGCGCTATGACGTGGTTATCTCCCGTCTCAACCGTGCCGGTATCGAACTGGTGCCGACCAGTCAGACCAGCCTGCAGTTTGGCGATATTCTCAACCTGGTGGGGCGCCTCGATGCCATCGAGGCCGTGACCAATGTGGTCGGCAACGTGCAGCAAAAACTGCAGCAGGTGCAGATGTTGCCGGTATTTATCGGGATTGGCCTTGGCGTATTGCTCGGCTCCATCCCCTTCTATCTGCCCGGTTTCCCGGCCGCCCTCAAGCTGGGTCTGGCGGGCGGGCCGCTGGTGGTGGCGCTGATCCTGTCGCGGATCGGCAGCATCGGCAAGCTCTACTGGTTCATGCCCCCTAGTGCCAACCTGGCGCTGCGGGAGATCGGGATCGTGCTGTTTCTGGCGGTGGTCGGCTTCAAGTCCGGTGCCGGCTTTGTCGATACCCTGATCAACGGTGATGGCCCGGCCTGGATGCTCTACGGCATGGCGATCACCCTGATCCCGCTGCTGGTGGTCGGTGTGTTGGCGCGCCTCTACGGCAAGATGAACTACCTCACCCTATGCGGTTTGCTGGCCGGCTCTATGACTGATCCTCCCGCGCTGGCCTTTGCCAACGCCATGCACCCGACCAGTGGCGCCAGTGCGCTCTCATACGCCACTGTCTACCCGCTGGTGATGTTCCTGCGGATCATCTCGCCACAGCTGCTGGCTATCATCCTCTGGGCGGGTGTATAGGGTTAATCTTGACGGGAGCATGCTTTGTCATGCTCTCGTCATCATTCTGTAAATTATTGATAATTTTGGTTTTTGCTATTATCACAACCTAGTCTTACACACTTCTGTCTGGCTGAACAGTTCAGCCTCAAATCTCCCTATCCTTTCGAATTTTCGAGCTGGTTATTTTTGCCATGTGTATGCACAGTAAGATGTGGCTTGTTGCATTCAAATCAGGATTCAGGAGAGAACATGATTACCAATGCCGTTACCTTGGAACAGGGCGTAACCGTAACCCAACTTAAAGGACAAATTTATCTGGTTGCCGAAGATGGCAGCCTGAAGCTGTTGGCCGAAGGTGATGTGCTGCCGAAAGGGGCGGTGATCATGTCGCCGGATGGCGGCAGTTTCATGGGGGGCGGACAGTCGTTCACTGTGCAACCGGCCAACGAACAGAGTGAGCCTGCCGAAGAGGGGGATGCCCCCCAGTTGGCGCAAAACGGTGCTGCAGTTACTCCTGATGATATCAGTGCTCTGCAACAGGCCATTTTGGGTGGGGCTGACCCGACCCAGGCCTTTGAAGCCTCTGCCGCAGGCGGTGCGCCTGCTGCCGGTGGTGGCGGTATTGGTGGTGTCGCCGGTGCCAGTGGCAACGGCGGTTTTGTCACCATCGACCGTACCGGTTCCGAAACCATCGCTGAGGCCACCTTCGATACCACCTACAACGCCAATGGTGAGCCGCCGCTTGGTGCTGCTGGCGAAGATGAGGTATTTGACCTTACACCCCCAACCATCTCCGTTGTTGCGCCAGATAACACCAATGACACCACTCCGACCCTGACCGGAACAACGGATGCTCCCGTTGGCAGCACCGTAACCTTGCTGGTCACCGATGCAAACGGTAATCAACAAACCCTGACCGCGATCGTCACACCCACTGGCACCTTCACCGTGGATGTGGTTACCCCCTTGGCCGAAGGCTCTTATACCGTTACCGCCACAGTGACAGATCCTGCGGGTAATTCCGGAAGTGCGACTGATTCAGGGAGTGTGGATGTAACAGCTCCAGTGATCACCGTCGAAGCACCGGACAACAGCACCGATGACACACCAACTATCACAGGAACTACAGACGCCTCCCCAGGCAGCACAGTAACCATCTTCATCACCGACAGCAATGGGGACAATCAAACCCTGACCACCATAGTTAATAACGATGGTTCTTACACGGTTGTTGTCACCAATCCATTACCTGAAGGCGGTTATACTGCAGATGCCAGCGTCACAGATCCTGCCGGAAACATAGGTACCGACCGAGACAGTGGTAATGTGGTTTACCCTGAAGTCAGCCTTAGCGCCAATCAAATTGGTGTCAGCGAAGGAGGCATAGCAAGCTTTAATGTAGGCTTGGATCAGATTGCGACAGAAGATGTTACCGTTAGTTTCAGCTATTCAGGCACAGCCGCTGATGGCAGTGACTTTATCGGTGTGGTCAGTGTGGTTATCCCCGCCGGTCAAACTAGTGTGACCTTCAATATAAGTACAATTGATGATGTTCTTTACGAAGGTTCCGAAGATTTCAGCATCAGCATCAGTGGCGTGAGTGGTGGCAATGCCACCATTGGCCCGAATAGCAGTGCCAATACCAATATTATT
>NZ_CAWMRY010000036.1:0-52619 GCF_963870295.1 Aeromonas sp. ANP5
CAGCAAAAAAGTTCGTTCGCTCAGATATCAAGCAATCACCTCTTTTTTTGCTCGAAATGACATCAATTCTGACTATTGCCGGATTTAAATTGAACATTTGAAAAGCCAATTTTATAATTACCATCTCAAATGTTTAATTAGAATGCCCTCATGCATCAAATCCTCGATAGCCATAAGGAAGAGCAAATCGTCCCGCTGTTCCGCTTGGGGTTCCGACCCTTCTTCTTGTTTGGGGCTCTGTTTGCGGCCGTCGCCATGTTGCTCTGGCTGGGGCAGCTCAACGGTTGGCTAACCTTGCCAGGGATTGCCAACCCGATCTGGTGGCATGGTCATGAGATGCTGTTTGGTTTCGGGGCTGCCATCGTCGCGGGTTTTCTGCTCACCGCGGTGCAGAACTGGACGGCCCATCCCGGTGTTCGGAGCTGGCCATTGGCAATGGTGGTGGGGTTGTGGATGTTGCCAAGGACCTTGTTACCCTGGCTGGGTGAAGAGAATACGATTCTGATGTTGGCAGACCTGCTCTGGTTGCCGCTTTGCGCCTGGTTCCTTGCCAAGCCTATCTTGATAACCCGGCAATGGCGCAACCTCTTCTTCGTGCCCCTGTTGCTGATACTGACCCTGCTCAATGGCGCCAGCTGGTTATGGCATAAAGAGTGGACCACCGTTGAGCATCTGCTGATCACCACTGTGCTGTTGTTTACCAACCTGATCGCTGTGATGGGTGGAAGGGTGATTCCGTTCTTCACCGCCCGGGCAACCGGTCAGGAGAAAGCTGCACCTCAGCTCTGGCTGGAACGGGCGGCGCTCGCGGCACTGTGGCTTATATTGCTGTGCTGGTTGCTGCTCCCCACTCAATGGGTCACCAGCATATATATAGTGCCTCTCTATATAGTGGCGGCGAGTTTGCATCTGTGGCGGCAACTGCGTTGGCATCTGCCATCGACCCTTGCGCATCCCCTGCTGTGGTCACTCCATCTCGCCTATCTGTTTATCCCTCTTGGCCTACTCGCACTTGCGGCACATAGCGCGGGTCAGCCCATCACGTTGTCGATGGCCAGTCACCTGCTCAGCGCAGGCGGTATGGGCACCATGATCCTGGGCATGATCGCGCGAGTCTCCCTCGGCCATAGCGGTCGGGCCTTGCAGGTAGGACGCAGGATCACTGGCGCATTCGCACTGGTTATCGCCGCCGCCACAATGCGGGTGGTGATTCCCCTGCTCTGGCCTGCTTATACCCTGCATGGCTGGAACCTCAGCGCGCTTGCCTGGATCGCTGCTTATGGTCTGTTTGTCTGGGTCTATACCCCGATACTGATCCGCCCCAGAGCAGATGGTCGACCGGGTTGATGACTGCGGAACATGTTCAGGGTGTTGCCAGCGGATAGTGGATCAGGTTGTGGAAGATCGCCGGGGCTATGCCCAGATTGCGATAACCGTGGGGGCGATCGGCAGCAAAACGCACCGCCTCTCCTTGCACCAGTGAGCGCCACTCCCCTTCCACCAGCACCTCCATCATGCCACTGATGACGATGACATGCTCGGTCACTCCCGGCTCATGGGGCTCGGATTCACGCTGGTAACCCGGCAACAGGGTCAGTTCAAGCAACTCGAAACCAAACCGGTTTTCATAAGGGAAGAGGGGGGCCACTTGCATGCCCTCTCCCGCAGGCTGCTGGCGAATGGCATCGGCGGTGCGATAGAGCACCTCTGCCTGCGCAGCGGGTGTGGGCTCAATAAAACTGGAAAATGAGACTCGAAAACCGGTGGCTATCTTCCACAGCGTCGCCACTGTCGGGCTGGACTCTCCCCGCTCAATCTGCCCCAGCATCGCCTTGCTGACACCCGTTTCGCGCGCAGTGGCATCCAGGCTCCAGCCGCGCTCGCTGCGCAGCCCCTTCAGTCGAGCAGCCAGATGCTGACTCATCTCTTGCATAACTGCCTCTTTATTACTCTTGCACGATGCACCTTGTGCGCTATAACGCACAGCGATATAGTCAAAGCTGTATTGTACGTAATAACGCACAGCGCGTCACAACGCCAAGAGGAAGAGTCATGCCCTTCGCACTCCCCCATCTGGTCGCAGGCTTTATCGCCGTGATGGTCGGCTACACCAGTTCCGTCATCCTGATCATCCAGGCCGCCACGGCAGCGGGTGCTGATACTGCTCAAGTCGCCTCCTGGCTCTGGACGCTGGGGATCGGCATGGGGGTGAGCTGCATCGGCCTCTCTCTCTATTACCGCATACCCATACTAACCGCCTGGTCCACACCGGGCGCGGCACTGCTGATCATCACGCTTGGCAACTTCACTCTGGCGGAAGCCATCGGCGCCTTTGTGATCTCCTCCCTGCTGATCACGCTGTGTGGCATCAGCGGCTGGTTCGACCGTTTGATGAAACATATCCCGGCTCCACTGGCCGCCGCCATGCTCGCTGGCGTGCTGCTCAGATTCGGATTGGATCTGTTCAAGGTCGCCCCGCAAGATCCCTTGCTGCTTGGCACACTGCTGCTGGCCTTCCTGCTGGGTCGTCATCTCTGGCCCCGCTATACCATGGTGCTGGTACTGGGAGTGGGGATGCTGATCTGCAGCGTGCGGGGGGATTTGCAAATGGGCACCCTTCACTGGCAACTCGCCAGCCCGGTCTGGACATGGCCAGCCTTCTCCCTTGATGCTCTGTTTGGTATCGCGCTGCCGCTGTTCATTGTCACCATGACATCGCAAAACATGCCGGGAATTGCCATCTTGCGGGCCCATGGCTATCAGCCTTCCACCTCCTCGCTGATCAGCTGGACTGGCCTGACTGGCCTGCTGCTCGCCCCTTTTGGCGGCTATGCCTTCAATCTGGCCGCCATCACTGCCGCCATCTGCATGGGCAAAGAGGTCGACCCGGATACCAAGCGCCGCTGGCCAGCTGCGGTATGGGCGGGTTGCTTTTATCTCGTGACCGGCTGCTTCGGCGCAACCGTCGCGGCCCTGTTTAGCGCCTTTCCGGCAGCCCTTGTCACCTGCGTCGCTGGTTTGGCCCTGTTAGGCACCATCGGCAGCAGCCTGCACTCGGCCTTGCAAGAGGATGAAGCGCGAGAAGCTGCGCTGCTCACCTTTATCATTACCACGTCCGGGATCAGCCTGCTCGGCATCGCGGCAGCCTGCTGGGGTCTGCTGATTGGTCTGGCTATCTATCAGTTCCAATCATATCGACAAAGGAATCAATTGAACCTCAAACCGTGAACCTCTGCACACTATCCAGATAAAATGATTCACAAGTGAAACTAATTTCCTTCTAGTGGTGCCAGGGCACCAATCTTCCCGGACATGGTGCCCTGTCAGGTTCCATGCAACGGAGTATAAAAATGAAAAATCAGGCTGTCTTGTTACTACTGGCCATACTGGGTGCTACGAGCGTCCAGGCTGCCGATACGGATCGAGAGCTGGCTCGCCAGCTCGCACTTCAGCAGAAAAACCTGCTGCCCCTGCTGAGCAACCAGCAATACCAGAGCCCGCTTCCCAACCTGCTGCAGAAGGCCAGCCCGCGCCTTAAACGGCAGGCGAGCGATGCCAACCAGGCAGCCATCAGCCGGCAAGGACTGGATGGCGAGGTCAAGCAACTGATGCAGTTGCGGCTGGCCAACACCGATCAGGCCGCCGCACTGCAACAGGGGGTCGAACCGCTGGTCGCCTATGTTCCAAGTGGAGATGAGAAGAGCTGGAGCGCCATTGAAGCGTTCGACAGCGCTGGCAATCCCGTCTATCTGGATGTGGACAAGGCACCGGCCCGGCCGGTTCTGGTAGTCGAAGCCGATCCCGTCAAAGCCAAGAACGCAGGCTTGAAGGTGATGCGCAAGGCGCTGGCCGATGCGGACCTGCAAAGCGCCCCGCGAGTAACGGCCAGCACGGCGCCACTCAAGACCAGTATCCTGAAAAAGATCAGACTGAAGGATGATCAGGAGCCCTGGCTGCTCGGCGCAGCCGAAGTGTATGCAGTGGTCGCAGGGGTTAATCCCAGCCGGGATGAACCAGTGGTCGATATTGTCGACATGCCCTACCTCGACTATGACAACACAGACTACACCCCCAACCAGATCCTGGTTTACTGGGATCGCTATCGCTGGGGTGCCGTCGATGTGGTTATGATGGAGCAGGATGACAACGTCAACTACAAGGAGCTGAGCGCCCTGCTGATTGAAGCTCTCAAACTCGGCTTTACTGCGGGTGGCGTGCCGGAAGCCCTGCCCTTCCTCGATCTCGGCGGTCGCATCGTCAAGGCACTGCCCGACTCCTGGATGACCAATAACGACGACTATCTGGATACCTTCTACACACTGGAGCAGGATCAGGTCTATCGCCAGTATCCGGGGGCTGCCGGTAATGCGGTTATCGATCTTGAGCCAAAAGAGATCGCCCCGACCAGACCTTGATAATCGGCCATAACGAAAAAGCCAATGAGCAACTCATTGGCTTTTTGCTTTTATCGCGGTGACCACCGGTCAACCCTTGGGACGAACCCCCAGAGTATGGCAGATGGCATAAGTCAGCTCGGAGCGGTTCAGGGTATAGAAGTGGAAATCCTTCACCCCTTCCTGACTCAGCACGCGCACCTGATCGATGGCGATGCTCGCCCCCACCAGATTGCGGGTCATCTGATCGTTATCCAACCCCTCGAAACGCTGATGCATCCAACGCGGGATCTTCACGTTGGTAAAACCGGCAAACTTGGCCAGGGTCTGATAGTTGGAGACCGGCAGGATCCCCGGCACGATTTCAGCATCGATGCCGATAGCGGCGCAGCGATCCCGAAAGCGCAAATACGTTTCCACATCGAAGAAGAACTGAGTGATGGCGCGGTTGGCACCGGCATCAATCTTGCGCTTGAGATTGAGCAGGTCGGATTGCGCACTCTTGGCCTCCGGGTGACCTTCCGGATAGGCGGCAACCGAGATATCGAAGTCCGCCTCTGACTTGAGCAGGGCAACCAGATCGGTGGCATACATATCCGGTTTCTCCAGCCCCTGCGGCAAGTCACCGCGCAGAGCCACGATATGACGAATACCGCTGTTCCAGTAGTCGCGGGCGATGGTGCGCAGCTCGTCGCGGCTGGCATCGATACAGGTCAGGTGCGGCGCCGCAATCAGGCCTGTCCGCTCCTTGATGTCCTTAATCACCTTGTGGGTGCGATCACGGGTACCGGAGTTGGCGCCATAGGTGACGGAGACGAACTTGGGTTCCAGTACCTTCAGCCGTTCGATGGACTGCCAGAGGGTATTCTCCATCCCTTCACTGTTGGGCGGAAAAAACTCGAAACTGACCGATATATCGCCATTCAAATCTGCCAAGCTCTGGTTGAGCGCCTCAACCTGACGTGCACTGTGAAATCCCATCTGCTCTTCTCCCTGTCCTGCAATCCATCTGCCTACGTCAAAACGGATGTTTGGACGTCTAAACGTCTTTATATTTATGAGTAAAACGACACAAAGTCAACAGGGATTTACCTCACATCCGATCTGACGAACTTCATAATTACAAAATTAACGGTACGTAACCGAAAAGTGCCCATCCCAAAATTGCCCCAGTCGAGTTATGATGGGGTCAGATCGTCCTGGACGTTCTGAATCTGCGTGTGATTGTTTGGCCGGAGGTTTCTCCGGCCCCTTTTCATCTATTTCCCACTCCTGCCGATAACAGAATGAGTCTTTGCAGGAGCACCATCATGGATACCCACCCCGGCTTTGCCACCGACTTGCTGTTCGATCGCTATCAGGGCGAGGTTGTTCAGCACGATCAGTTCTGGGCGGTTCGCACGCCGGATGCTCCCGATTACTACTTCGGCAACTACCTGCTACTCCCCAACCCACCCAGCGACCGTGACAAAGGCTGGCTGGAAGCCACATTTGATCAGCTGATCGGCCAGGATCCTCGAGTGCGCCACCGCACCTTCCAATGGCCGCTGGCCGCCGGGCAAAACAGCCGGATCGCCGGTTTTGTTGCAACGGGATACCAATATATGGAGTGCGTGGTACTGGCGCTGGATGAACAGAGCTGCCCACCTCCTCACGACGACATGAACAAGGTTGAGGCACGCACCTTCACCACAGCTGATTGGCCTGAGTGGCTCGACTTCGAACTCCATGAGCGGGATGAGGGGCACACGGCAGAGAGTTATCTCCCCTATCTGCAATCCCGCTGGGCGCTCTATCAGGCCATGATTGCCGATGGTCTCGGGGACTGGTGGGGGATCTGGCAAGAGGGGCAACTGGTCGCCAGCTGTGGTCTCTTCTTTTGCGGCACACTTGGGCGCTTCCAATTGGTACGCACACACCATGCGTGGCGCAACCAGGGGTTATGCCGCCAGTTGCTGAGTCAAGTGGCTCGCGCAGGATTATCCCGTGCCAAACAACTCATCATAGTGGCCGACGAACACTACCATGCCCAGCGCATTTACCGCTCTCTGGGGTTTGCCCCGGTAGCCCGCATCGGCAGCCTCTGCCGCTGGCCCCACGAAGCACAATAAAGCGATACATGCTGGCCGCGAACCATAAAAAAACGGGAGGCTGATGCCTCCCGCTCTTATTGATGCAGATGACCTATTGCTGTGGCTGCTGTGGCGCTTCCAACTCGTTGGAGAGCGCCTGTTCCACCTCATCCGACTGCGCCGGTAATGGGGCAGCAACCGCTGATGCGGGTTCTGCGGAAGTCACAGCTGGTGCCACCACGGCCGATGTTTCACTGGTCGCGGGGGCTGCGGACACCTCAGTCGCTGGCGCTGAAGCCGAAGCAGGAGCAGGGGCAACAGCATCACACTGACAATCCGCGCTCTTGGCCTTGTTGCCCTGATGAGGGGCATACCAGCCCTTCAAGCCACTTTCCAGTCGATCAGCGGCAGCTTTGGGCTCCATCTTGCCAAGCAGCACAGCCTGACTCACCTCTGCCAGTTCATCCCCCAACTTGGGCGTACCACGGGAGAGGATCTGGGTCGCCACCCGAATGGTCGAGTCACACTGATCGCGCCACTCCATCATCTCTTTGGCCGCCGGATTGGTGACATCGAAGAAGTGGTTGGAGAGGGAGAAGAATCCCGGCAGCGAGTTGGTATAGAGCTCGGCAAATTGCGGCGTCGTCAGCCACTGCAGAAAAGCCATTGCCCCCTCTTTATTCTTGCTGGCCGGATTCATCCCCATACCGATATCGGTGTGGTCGGTAAAGAAACAGCCATCACCCTGTTTGGCCACCGGCGGACGCATGACGCCAAAATCGACCTTGCCGGTGAAGGGGGCAATCTCCCAGGAGCCCGCCACGTAGATGGCGGCCTTGCCCGAAGTGAACAGCTCGTTACTGGTCGCATAATCGCGGCTCTCTCCACCTTCACCGAGGTAGGAACGCCAGCGGGCCAGCTCGTCGAACACCTTCACATATTGGGGGTTGTCCAACCGCTCCTGCCCGCCGATCAGTGCCAGACGGCCGTCCTCCCCCTTCCAGTAGTTGGGGCCAATGTTCTGGAACCCCAGTTCGGAGGCAACCCAGCTCTCGGAACCACTCATGGCCAGCGGCACATAGCGACCGTCGGCCTTGATCTTGTCCAGCACGGCGAAGAACTGATCGCGGGTTTGCGGCAAGGTGAGCCCCAACTCACTGAAAATCTTCTTGTTATAGAAGAAGCCATGGATCACCGAGGCCATGGGTACACAGAAGGTCTGGGCACCGGAATCGGTCTGCCAGGGTGACTGGGCAAAACTCGGGAAGTTCTCCATCCCTGCCATCTCGGTCAGCTCGGCCAGATGGCCCGCCTTGAACAGGGCGAGCGAGTCATCAAACGGACGACAGGTAATAAGATCCCCCGCCTTACCGCCTTTCAGGCTCTCCCACAGAGTGGGCATGTAGTTGACGTTCTGCACCGGATGAAAACTCACCTTGATGCCGGGATGCGCCACTTCAAACGCCGGGATAATCTTCTGCTCCCACAACGCCTTGTCATCGGTTCGCCAGCTTTCAATCACCAGCTCGCTGGCCATCAGCTGGCCACACAACAGGAGACTCAGGGCTCCAATCCACTTTTTAGACATAAGCCCTCCTAGACCTTGAAATGTGCGATCAATTGCTGCTGTTTGGCGACCAGGTCGGCCAGCACTTCGCTGCTGCTGGCGGATTCGCGCGCCTCCCGCTCAGTCTCGTATGCCACATCGGCAATACCGGCGATATGACGAGCGACCCCCTGACTGACGGAGATCTGCTCCTGAGCGGCATGGGCCACCTGATCCGCCATCGATTTGATGGCCCCCATCCGATCAGCAATGGATTGCAGCGCCACATCCATCTCGCGAGTCTGCTCGACACAGCTCTGGGTCTGCTCCTGGCTACGCCCCATCACTTCAACCACATGCTTGCTGGAGCTCTGCAGGTTCTCAATCATCCCCTGGATCTCTTCGGTCGAAGTCTGGGTGCGATTGGCCAGCGCCCGTACCTCATCGGCCACCACCGCAAAACCGCGACCGGCATCGCCAGCACGAGCCGCTTCGATGGCGGCGTTCAACGCCAGCAGGTTGGTCTGCTCGGCAATGCTGCGGATCACATCGAGAATGCTGCCGATATTGTTGCTGAATTCCCCAAGCTTATAGGTGATGCCGACCGCCTCCTCCATGGCGCCAGCCAGCTGCTCGGTGATCCGGCGAGTGGTGGCCACTTTCTGGCGACCATTGCGCGCCTCTTCATCGGCCAGATCCACTTCCCGCTTGGTGCCATCGGTAGAGCGGGCCACCTCGGTGGCGCTCACTTCCAGCTCGGTAATGGCGGCGGCCACCTGATCGGTCTGGCTCTTCTGCTCCTGCACCCGGGACATGGCCCGTTCGCTGATCTCGGCGGCGCGGCTCGCCTCATCCACCAGATGGCGGGAGCCCGCATTGATTTGAGAGAGCAGCTCGCCGGTCTTGCCCGCCAGCGTATCGATAGAGCGAGAGAGGCTGCCAAATTCGCAACTGCTGCGGTAGTTGATGCGGCGGGTCATGTCACCGGCCGCCATGTAATCGAGCTCCTTGTTGATCATCTGCAACGGGCGCTGAATGCTGCGCGCCGTGGTATAGCCGATCACCAGTGCGGCAGCGGCCGACATCGCGGCAACCACCAGGATCCAGAAGCTGGCGCTACTGACCGCTGCATCGGCATTGATCCGGCTATCGCTGGCGATGGCTCCGGCAGACTTGCCCATCTCATCGAGCAAATTGAGGCTGTTGACCAGACTGGCATCCAGCTGCTGATTTTGCGTGGCCAGCGACAGCGCCAGTTGCTGAGCCTGACGCATGGTTGCCAGCAAGCCCTGAGCGCCAAGTGCCAGCTCCTGCATCCGATCCAGATTGGAGACAAAGCGCGCTTTCACATCATCGGGCACCAGCACCCGCTCCAACCGCTTGCGGGCCATCTCGATGTCCTTGCTCAACACCTTTTCCAGCTCGTTCAGGTCGGTTTTGGCATCGGCACGGCGGATATTCTTCAGGTCGCGGGCGATACCCGAGGTAATAAGCTCCGCCTTGTTGCGCATGGAGCGCTTGCTGGCGGTCTGTTGCAGCAGCAAATCCGCCACCCACTGGTAGGTATCCTCAAGGCGGATAAATTCCATCTCCAGCTTGTGGCGCTGCTCCAGTGCACTGACCCACTGCCGATGCTGGGCCAACACCTGATCCGCCAAGCCATAAAATTGGGTGGTAGCACTCTCGACCTGCTGGAAGCGGGCACGAGCATCCGCTACATCGGTAAATTTACCCATCTCCTGACTCAGCTGGGCGAAGCGGTTCTGCTGCTCCTTGAACTGATTGGCCAGCTGCGGCAACTGGGCGGCATCTTCACTGGTGCGGTAGACCAGCACCCAGCGGTTGCTATCCTGCAGTGCCCCCTTGAGGCCTGCGACAGCCACGACCAGCGGGGTTGCCCGGTCAGATACGGCAGAGAGGCCGTCATTTATACCCTTGATTTTAAAGGTACTGATCACACCAAGCAGGATCAGCAACAGCAGCATCAACACGAATCCGGCGATGATCCGCTGCACGATAGATAAACCCATGGAGACATCCTCACTCATTGGGGGGAAGGTAAAGTGAACATAGTCACTATCGGCAGGGGTGGCGAATAACTGAAATATAGCGGCAGGTATTTAATTGATTTGTATCGGGTTGGATCACAGTCCAGACAAAATCAGCCAACCAAAAAAAGCCCGGCACAAGCCGGGCTGAAAGAGACGTACTTTGCTATCTTCCGCGATCCGTTCAGAACCGCAGTCAGAATCATTAGAAGCGGTAGCCAACACCCACCATAAAGGCCATCGGGTCGACCTTGGTATTAATGGTGCCAATCGCTGTATGCACATCGGTATCGATATCCATGATCCAGGCTGAACCGTTGACAAACCAGCGGTCAGTGATCGCCATATCGATACCAACTTGTCCGGCAACACCCCAGGAGTCATCGACTTTGACATCGGTTCCTGACAGTGCACCACGACCCTCTTCATCAAAGAAGGTGGTGTAGTTCACGCCAATACCGACATACGGGCGAACCTTGCTTTGAGCATTGCCAAAATAGTACTGACCCATCAGAGTCGGCGGCAAATGCTTGATCTTGGCAACTTCAGCGCCACCCAGTTTGACTGAATGAGAGAAGGGGGTTGCAGCCAGCAATTCGACACCCCAGTTATCAGTAATCATGTAAGAGAGAGTCAATCCCAATTGCATGTTGTCATTAATTTCCAGCTCTACAGGCGTGCTGCTTTCCTGCGGCGATACAAATGCCAAACCACCACGAACCAGAATATCACCAGCCTGATGGGCCATGGCGAAAGGAGAGGTCACTGCAGCGGCAATCATCAGAGGAAGTAATTTTTTCATCACGTAATCCCTTTTTTTGTTTTCATTTGATGCTGTAAGCCCGCTGACTATATGCCCTTGTAAATGCAAAGTTATTGACTTGGAGCAAAGGTTGCACAGAAATAAATCGATTGGTGTGACATCTTTGCGCGCCCTCCCAATCTCGTTGAGTCCCCAGACAACAAGCTGAAATACCTGTTTCGACAGGTTGTAACTACCCGCATCCAGCGCCAAAAGGGGCAAACAAACCACATCTTATTGCGCGGCAGAGTGGCTATTAATTGTTGTTAATATGGGCAAATCAGCGTATTTTTTGCGCCATACAAGTTACTGGGAAGTAATGGTTTATTTATGAAAAATGAGTCGAAATGGCAAAAGGTGGGGGCCTTTCTCGCGGCCGTGTGGGGAATCGGATCCTTTCTCTTTATCCTGCTCGGTTTTATTGTCGCCCTGGCCTACCTGGTATTGGTACGGCAGGGTTAATCCGGGTTGACAGAGTGCAGCAGGGTGATATTCCCCCCTTCAGCAAGCTGTTCCGGAGTCTGGCCCATGCCCTCCGCAGAGAGGGTACCAGCGTAGCCACACCACCGATTTCGCCCGCCGACTTTGGCCTGATACAGCGCCATGTCCGCCAGTTTGAAGCTATGACTCCAGAATGAATCCGGGTACTCCGGGTGCAACGGATAGCGGCAGAACCCCAGCGACACCGTCAACCAGAGTGGCGCATCCTCTCTGCCAAAGCGGTGCTGAGCGACACGCTGGCGCAGATATTCGACCCGCAACGCCAACTCTTGCTCGTCATCCACTTGTAGCAGCAACAAGAACTCCTCCCCGCCCAGCCGGATGATAGGCTCGCGCTCCCCTGTCACCACCTTGCGCAGCAGATCCGCCAACTGTTTCAGCACCAGATCCCCGATGTCATGGCCAAGGCGGTCATTGATCCGCTTGAAATGATCCAGATCCAGCAGCAATAACAGACAAGGTTTGGCCCGGTTGGCCTGCAACCAACCATCGAGATAGCGACGATTGAAACAACGGGTCAAGGGGTCGGTGAATGCAGCCATCTCCATCTGGCTGGATTTTTCCAACAAATCATCGTGTTGCTGACTGACCTTGCTGGCCATCTCCTTGAACTTGCCGCTCAGGGTCGCCATCTCGGCGCTGCTGTCGATATAGGGGATCAAGGTGGCATCTGGCCGATCGCCAAAGCGTTGCAACGCCGACACCAGCTGCTGCAACGGGGTAAGCACAATGCTGTTGAGCCGATACATGGCGATCATGACGCAGATAAAACTGATAAACAGCATGCCGATAAAGGTCCAGAGCGCCCCCTCCATGACGCCACTCAAGATCTTTCTCTCCTCCTCAATCACCAGAGTCAGCACCGGCTGGTTATCGCTGTTGAGCAGTCGCACCTCTCCCCTGAGCCGGGTGAGCCCAAGGTCGATCAGGCGATACGTTATTTGCGGTTTCAGTGGTTTGAAGGTAGCGGTGACATCCAGATTGGCGTGGGAAATCGCCAGAGGCAGCGCGGTACGCTCAGATACCTGCTCGAGATAGGCCTTGTCGAGCCAACGTACAACCAGCAAGAAACCGTTGAACGGAGCCGACTCGTCACTGTTTCTGATCGGCTGCCACGAGTACATCAGCGGCCCCCACTGGGAAGCGCGGATCCCGTGCAGATTGATGCCCCCTTGCGCCACCGAGCGCGCCCTTAACTGCTTTTTCAGTTCATCAAGGAAGTAGGGAAACTGGTCCGGATTGATCCCCGGCGCATCGGGTAGCAGGGTGCGCGTCCAGATTTCGTAGCCGGTGAGATCCATGAAGCTCATCAGGTTGAGACTAAAATCCCGCATCGACATATCACTGAACAGGTTGGATTCGATGTACGCCCTGCTTTTGTTGTCCATAAAACGGTGACTGTCATCCCAGATGCCCCAATCCCGACTGAATGCATCCAGAGCGGCCACATCCGCCTGCACCGCCTTGGTAACGCGCAGCAGATGCTCCTTCATTCGCTGCTCTTCAATCCGGCTGGCAGACGGGATCTGGGCCCACGCCAGCAGGACCAGCAATAGCAGGATCGCCCCCAGCCAGATGGGGAACATGGAGTAAGCCAACTGATGATCAATCGTGCGCGGAGCCTGAGCCATAACCCGATATATCCATTACCATGATGCTGAGATGCCAAGCCTGCCCACACTTGACGAGCTTCCCCCTATGCTCCCGATTTTTATAACAAAAAGGGGCCAAAGGCCCCTCGATTATAACGGCTTATCGCGCCAATAGCGGTCGTAAAAAACGAGCTGTATGAGACTCTTTATTAGCGCAAATCTCCTCCGGCGTCCCCGTCACCAGAATGCGGCCACCACCGGCGCCTCCCTCTGGCCCCAAATCGACAATCCAGTCGGCAGTTTTTACCACATCAAGGTTGTGCTCGATGATGACGATGGTGTTACCGCGATCCCGCAGCTGGTGCAGCACCTTGAGCAGTTGCTGGATATCGTGGAAGTGCAGCCCGGTGGTCGGCTCATCCAGAATGTATAGAGTCTGACCGGTATCCCGCTTGGAGAGCTCCCGCGCCAGCTTGACCCGCTGTGCCTCACCGCCCGACAAGGTAGTAGCCGACTGGCCAAGACGGATATAGGAGAGGCCCACGTCCATCAGGGTCTGCAGCTTGCGCGCCACCGCCGGCACCGGATCGAAGAACTCGCGGGCATCTTCCACCGTCATCTCGAGGATTTCGTGGATGTTCTTGCCCTTGTACTTCACCTCCAGCGTCTCACGGTTGTAGCGCTTGCCCTTGCAGACATCGCACGGCACGTAGACATCCGGCAGGAAGTGCATCTCCACCTTGATGACGCCATCCCCCTGACAGGCCTCGCAGCGGCCCCCTTTCACGTTGAAGGAGAAGCGGCCCGGCTGGTAGCCGCGTGAACGCGCCTCCTGGGTGCCGGAGAGCAGCTCGCGGATCGGGGTAAACAGGCCGGTGTAGGTGGCCGGGTTGGAGCGCGGGGTACGGCCGATGGGGCTCTGGTCGATATCCACTACCTTGTCCAGATGCTCCAGCCCCTCGACGCTGCGATAGGGTGCCGGGGTGGACTCGGTCGCCTTGTTGAGCTCGCGATGAGCGATGCGGAACAGGGTGTCGTTGATCAGGGTCGACTTGCCGGAGCCGGAGACGCCGGTGACGCAGGTCATCACTCCGATGGGCAGATCAAGATTGACGTTGCGCAGGTTGTTGCCGCTCGCCCCCTTGAGTTTCAACCACTTGCCGGTAAGCGGCGTGCGCTCGGCGGGAATGGCGATCTGCTTGCGACCGGAGAGGTAGTCACCGGTCAGCGAATCCGGATTGTCGATGATCTGCTGGGGGGTGCCCTGCGCCACGATACTGCCACCATGCACACCCGCCCCCGGGCCGATATCCAGCACATGGTCGGCGAGGCGGATGGCATCCTCGTCGTGCTCCACCACGATCACCGTGTTGCCCAGATCGCGCAGATGGGTGAGAGTCTTGAGCAGCCGCTCGTTGTCACGCTGGTGCAGACCGATGGAGGGCTCGTCCAGTACGTACATGACGCCCACCAGCCCGGCCCCGATCTGGCTGGCCAGTCGAATGCGCTGCGCTTCGCCGCCGGAGAGGGTCTCGGCACTGCGCGACAGGCTCAGATAGTTGAGGCCGACGTTCACCAGGAAGCCAAGCCGCTCGACGATCTCTTTCAAGATCTTCTCGGCAATCTGGGCGCGCTGGCCGGTCAGATTCAACCCTTCGAAGAAGGCGAGCGCATCGCCGATGGACTGCTCGGCGATGGCCGGCAGGTTACGGTTGTCGACGAATACATGGCGCGCCTCCTCCCGCAGTCGGCTGCCACCGCAGCTGGTGCAAGACTTGTTGGCAATGTACTTGGAGAGCTCTTCGCGCACCGAGTTGGATTCGGTTTCCCGGTAGCGCCGCTCCATGTTGTGCAGGATCCCCTCGAACGGGTGCTTGCGCACTACCACGTCGCCGCGGTCGTTCATGTAGCGGAACTCGATCTCGGTGCGACCGGAGCCACGCAGGATCACCTCCTGGGTCTTGACCGGCAGATCTTCCCACGGCGCCTCCAGATCGAACTTGTAGTGCTCGGAGAGGGATTTCAGCATCTGGAAGTAGTAGAAGCTGCGCTTGTCCCAACCACGGATGGCGCCGTTGGCCAGACTGATGGCCGGATCGCCGATCACCTTGGCCGGATCGAAATATTGCTGCACCCCGAGGCCATCGCAGGTCGGGCAGGCTCCGGCCGGGTTGTTGAAGGAGAAGATGCGCGGTTCCAGCTCCGACATGGAGTAGCCGCACTCCGGGCAGGCGAAGTTGGCAGAGAAGGTCATAGAGGCAACCCCCTCCTCCCCGTCCATCGGCACTACCAGTACGATGCCACCGGAGAGGGTCAGCGCCGTCTCGAACGACTCGGCCAAACGCAAGGCAAGGTCCTCGCGCACCTTGAAGCGATCCACCACCACCTCGATGGTGTGCTTCTTGTGCAGCTCCAGAGTCGGAGGATCTGAGAGATCGCACACCTCGCCGTCGATACGGGCACGGATGTAGCCCTGGGCCGCCAGATTCTCCAGCAGCTTGGTGTGTTCCCCCTTGCGATCGCGCACCACCGGGGCCAGCAGCATCAGCTTGCTCCCCTCCGGTTGGGCCAGCACCTGATCCACCATCTGGCTGATGGTCTGGGCGGCGAGCGGAATGGCGTGGGTCGGACAGCGCGGCTCACCGACCCGGGCAAACAGCAGACGCAGGTAGTCGTATATCTCGGTAATGGTACCGACGGTCGAGCGCGGGTTGTGGGAAGTGGATTTCTGCTCGATGGAGATGGCGGGCGAGAGCCCCTCGATATGGTCGACGTCAGGCTTCTCCATTAGGGAGAGGAACTGGCGGGCATAGGCGGAGAGGGACTCCACATAGCGGCGCTGCCCCTCGGCATAGAGGGTATCGAACGCCAGAGAGGATTTGCCCGAACCGGAGAGGCCGGTGACCACGATCAGCTTGTCGCGGGGCAGGGTCAGATTGATGTTCTTGAGGTTGTGGGTGCGAGCACCCCGGACCACGATCTTTTCCATCTTGTTGCACGCTCGATACAGAAACCTGAGCGAGTCAGTATGGCATAGAGACTACTGGATGAATAGACAGTTATGAGATGAAATGCGCATCATCCGGCGCACCCCATCTGCTCTTTTTTCTCCACCAGCAGCCGCTCGTTTTGCCATATCCGGGCGGTGACCTCGACCCGATAGGGGCAACGCAAACCCAGCCCTATTTTGCCAACCGCCATGACCACTCCAGCCTGCAGCGACAGATTACGGCTCTGGCGCTGAGTCGTGCTCCCGGCCGCCCCTTCGCCACGCACCAGCAACCTGAAGCTCACCTTCAAATTGCGCTTGCTGAGCAGCGTCGGTGCAAGTGACAGCCCCTGTTCGCTCTGCACCATATTGAGGGACAAGCGGATCAACGGATCGGGTTCTATCTCGGTTTCCCTTGCAGTTGCTGGTGAAGGAACGCGATAAACCAGCATCAACCCACAGAGCAGCACCAATAAAAGAGGGGCCCGCAGGCCCCTGAATCCGGAGATGACCATCAGTTGCTACCAGAACCCTGATAGACATAGGCCATGTTATCGCTGCCATAGACAGTCACATTGGCAGTGTTGAGGCTGTCGGTTTGTGCAACGTCGACTTCGTTATTACCACCACCCATGCCGCCATTGACGTAAACGTTGGCCACGTGTTTTTCACCGAACTGGCTCACGGTGAGCGTGTTGTCGCTACCCAGATAGGATTCGACCTTGGCATTGTTCAACTCACCATCCTGGGTCACTTTGACCACAGAGTCAGAGTGAGACGCATCGGCATAAGCCCAGTTGTCAGTGCCTTTCTGAGCCACGACCAGCTCGTTGTCCGAGCCCCAGGTCCAGGCTCCTTTGCCCTCAACGCCACGCGCGGCGGCAACCTGGTTGCCAGTGCCGTTCTGGTCAATATCGACCTTGTTGCGACTACCTTCCTCTTGCACTGCATTGGCATAGTTGTCGCTACCCAACTGATCGATAGTGACAGACCCACCCACGCTGCTGGCCAGCTGATCAACCACTGCCTGGTTATTGCTGCCATTCTGAGTGACCTGTGCAGTGTTGCCAGACCCCTGCTGGTTGGTATCGGCCTGGTTGCCATTACCCAGCTGAGTCACGACCGCCGTTTCACCAGTTCCGCTCTGTCTGGCATTGGCGATGTTCTCGTTACCATTCTGGGTGATGGTCAACATATCATCGGTGCCACTTTGGTCAGAGTCGATCTGGTTACGACTCCCGGTCTGGGTCAGAAAGGCGGTTTCACTGGAACCAGCCTGCTTGGCCAGCAGGTTGTTCCCTTGTCCGGCGGTCGCACCAGACTGCTGGGCTTTCACGCTGCCAGCGGTCCCGCTTTGCTCCACCGTTGCCACGTTGGCCAGCCCCAGCTGAGTGACCTCGGCAGTGTTGTCATTGCCACTTTGCTTGACGACCGCAGAGGTGCCCTCGTTTGCGCCGTAACCGAAGTTGCTTGTACGTTGTGCGACTAAGGCCGTGTTATTGCCACCCTCTTGAGCCACGCTGGCAACGGCACCATCGGATTCGCGTTGATCGACATCCGCATTATGCCCACCTTCTCCTGACTGGGTAATGGTCGCGCTGGCATAATCAGACCAGTAGTTATTGATCTGCGCGCTGTTACCATCCGCTTGCTGCTCAATCACTGAAATGGCGCCGTTACCATCATCCTGTTTAATGAGAGCATTGTTACTGTCACCGAGCTGGCTCACCCGGGCAGTGGCCTCACCGTTGTAGTACTGCTG
Organism: Aeromonas sp. ANP5; assembly: GCF_963870295.1. Taxonomy (NCBI): domain Bacteria; kingdom Pseudomonadati; phylum Pseudomonadota; class Gammaproteobacteria; order Aeromonadales; family Aeromonadaceae; genus Aeromonas; species Aeromonas sp. ANP5. The sequence continues at coordinate 17,707 of NZ_CAWMRY010000036.1, forward strand.
GGTAATCGAGGCCTTGTTCAGCTGCCCGCTGGTATCAATGGTCGCTGTCGATTTATTGGTCACCCCCTGCTGCAATACCTCCCCTTCGTTCTGGCCACCGGCTTGCTTGATATCAGCAGTGGAAGCACCGGTATTGCGCTGCTCGGTCAAGGCGAGGTTGTCGTTACCCTGTTGATAGATCGCCGCCTTGTTAGCCGTGCTCTCCTCGACCTGCTGGATGTACGCCAGGTTGCCGGTGGAGAATTGAGCCTGAGTCACCTCAGCCTGATTGCCAGTAGATGCCGCCCAAGCGGTGCTGGTCGCCAGAAGAACTGCCGAGGCAATGATGGTACGTTTAAACATGATTTCCCTCTCGTGCTAATGGTTGAGCCTAGGCTCAGTTGGTTTGAACGACATTTACTTGCTGATTGGCTCCCGTCTGAATAACGGTTGCCGCCAATCCGTTACCGTTTTGCTCGATGCTGGCCTGATTGCAATCACCCAGCTGGATCGCCCGGGCCTGATTGTCTGCCCCTTGCTGACTGATCCAGGCTTCATTGCCGCTGCCTTGTTGCAGCAGCCAAATCCGGTTATTGATGCCCGCCTGATAGAGCTCGGCGCTATTGCCCTCGCCCAGTTGCGCACCATTGACCCAGTTCTCATCTCCCACCTGGGAGAGCGACAACTCATTGACCCAACCCTGTTGCAGCAGACGCGCCTGATTCAGCTCCCCTTGCTGGATGAGATGCAGTTGCTGCTCGCTACCGAGTTGCCACAACAGCGCCTGATTTCCATCGTTCTGCAGACCGGAATCCAGCTCGCTTGCCATCGCCAGCTCGTCGAAGACGGCAGGCTCTGCGGCGAGTTGCGGGGTGCCCGATATCAGCAGAAAAAAGAGAGCACTCAACAGGTGTTTCATCGCGCCATCGCCTTGTTGGAAAACGCCCACAGTATCCCTGTCAGACCAGAGGTGGCCTATCAGGCACTCCGCTGATTCGAGGATGAAAAGCGCCGCCCTGTCGCTGAGCAGAAAGTCTTAATTCGTATTCGATGGAGGCCAAAAAAAATGCCCTCCACCAGGGAGAGCATTGTGAGAACGGGAAAACTCAAAGTAGCGGGGCATTGTCTTGCAGGTACTCCTGCAGGATCGGATTGTCGATATCCCGCTGGTCGGCCAGTTGCCACAGATTGTCCCGCACGCCATTGGCTATTAGTCGGATCACCCCGGACTCGATAGCCGACATGACACACATCTGTACCGGTTCGTTGGTGCTGAAACCGGCCTCGGCCTCCAGCAGGCGCTTGTACTCGACGAAACGGAATACCCCGGCCTGCACCTGTTGCGACAGTACAGTCTTGGAGGTGGTGACACTGTTCAGGATCCGGCCAGAACGGATATCGACGGCTCGCAGATTGACCGTCACCTGATCGACGCGGTACTCCCCGCTGGCACCGATGCCGAAATACTTGGCCCCCGCCCCGCCGGTTCGCACATTGCTGTCATAGGCGACGATCCCCCCCTCGATCAGGATGTTGGCGGCGACTAGCGAGGGCAGTTGATTGACATTGTTGCCGGGAACGTTGGGCTTGTTCTGAGCCGCCCGCACAATCTTGCGTTCGGTCAGCAGGTTCTGCAGCCCTTCCCGCTCCAGCGGCACAAACCATTGGGAATCCCACAAGGCCGTGCTCAGCATGGCGACCCCACCCTGGGTGACCGCCGTGGAGAAGTTGGACGCCGGAGCAGGCAGGTACTGACCGGTCTGATCGCGAAAATCGTAGACGGCCGCGACAATTTTCCCTTTTGGCTTGGGCAGACTGATCAGCTCCTTGTAAGAGACGGATCGCGGCATCAGGGTTGCCTTCTCATCGGCAACGGGCGAGCCGATATGGGTCGCACAGCCAGCCAGCGCAAGCAGGGGCACTATCAATAGTTGTCGTTTCATCGCGCCCTCAGTCAGCAATCAGACCATTCACTTCGATCATGGTGGTCTGGTTGGTCACCCGGTCGGTGATCGAAACCACCAGGGTGCCATCTTCATCCACCACATTGATGGCAAAATCATCGGTCACCAGACTGCCGCTCTGGCTGCCATCCTTGCCGATATCGGCCAGCAGTTGGCTGATGAGGCGGGATTGCAGGTTGGAGGTCAGGCGATCCAACGCCGAGGTGCCGCTGCTACCGCTGCCACTGGCGGGATCCTTGTAATCATTCTGCGCATTGGCGGTGCCAAGCAGATGACTGCTGTTGAGAGGGTTACCCCCAAAGCTGGGGTTGACGGGGCGATAGACAAGCTCCGACGCATGGAGCGTTGGCGCTATCAGGGCTGCAACTAGCCATAACCGGGCACGCATGAGAAATATCCTTATAGTTCATCATGTTCCAAATCGAAGGTATCCATGAACAGGGTCGCGATCTTCTGCTGTTCGAGGGTCTGCCTGACCTGTGACCAAGCCAGTTTGGCGCTCTGTTCCTGCTGATTGCGGCCGGGAGAGAGCGCGGTTTTAAAAATCACCTTCCGGTTATGAGTGATCCAGATCAGGCTGCCCCAGCGGGCTGTCGGGCGCTCATGAATCGTCAGATTTTCTCTGGCATCCGGGTCTTCATCGCTGCGCAATCGGGTAAATTCGTTATAAAAGCCCTGACCGAAGCGGGTAAAAGTGCGATCCAGCACCAGACCATCCACATCCAGCCGATCACTCTCCTGCTCCGGCTGTACCGACTCCAGCGGTGCATCGGCCTCGGCCGCCACAACGGTCGTGCAGCCCCAGAGCAGCGCGAGGCAACACGCAAGAGAGAGCGCTTTCATCAGTGGGAGTCCGGAGCATCGAGATACTCTTTGGCCCAGCTCACCGCCTGGATCCGGTTCTTCACATTCAGCTTTTTAAAAACGTTATAGAGGTGGGATTTGACGGTGTGCTCGCTGACAAACAGGCTGTCGGCGATCTCGACATTGGAGGCGCCCGTCATCAGATAACGGATGATCTCCTGCTCTCTGGCGGTCAGCAGGGTGTCGTTACGCAGCAGATAACTGTTGCCCTGGCGATAGTATTCGACCAGCTCGCACAGCAGGTGGCGCGGCATCCAGTACTCGCCCAACAGGATTTTCTGCAACCCGGCAACCAGCCGGTCGAGCGGATCCTGACGGAAAAACAGACCACAGATCTGCGGCCAGATCAGCAGCAGGTCGCGATCCGTCGCAGTGGGAGCATTGAGCAGCACGGTGGTCGCCATGCCAAAGCGTTCGGAGATCGCCCGGTTCCAGCCCAATGACTGGCCAGAGCGGATATAGTCGAGATCGATGAGAAACAGCGTGCCGTCACACTGGTTATCTAGCTGATTAATCTCGTGGATTAGCTGGACGGGACGGCTCAAATGAGAGATGAGGTATGCAGCAAATGTGCTGGCCTGCACATTATTTTCAGTGACCAGTGCGATCGGGCATGCGGCTTTCATTGTGTGCTCTTCCTTGAACCTGTAAACCACCTAATCTGGCCGACTGAGTCTACCAAGGAGGTATGGGAGCACAATATTAAAAAAGTATGAGAATGGATCTCATAAATATCGTAACCATATGTTTTTAGTCGATTTAAAAACCGATTCCAATTCGCCAATCAGCCAGCATAACAGGAATATATGGCAGAAATGTGATGCCGGACGCGCCGGAAACAGCTGCAACCCGACCATCACTACAGCAGGAGCCAACAGTTACCTTTGGCGCATCAAGCCGGTTAAGGATGCTGCCAATCCGCTTCGCAACTGTTACTATGACCGTCACATGCGTCTGCGGGACATTGCGCCCCGCACACAGCAACTAATCAGGTATCTAGTCGTGTTGGACCAGGTTTCGACCTGGCCGGTAAATAAGGTGGAAGAGAGATTATGGCCAGTCGAGGCATCAATAAAGTCATTCTGATCGGTAACCTCGGGCAAGACCCGGAAGTACGCTACATGCCGAGTGGCGGTGCTGTGACCAACATTACTCTGGCTACCTCCGAAACCTGGCGCGACAAGCAGACCGGTGAGCAGAAAGAGCGTACCGAATGGCATCGCGTCGTCTTCATGGGCAAGCTGGCCGAAGTGGCTGGCGAGTACCTGAAGAAGGGCTCCCAGGTCTATGTGGAAGGCAAACTGCAAACCCGCAAATGGCAAGATCAGAGCGGCCAGGAGCGCTACACCACTGAAGTGCTGGTCGACAGCTTCACTGGCGTGATGCAGATGCTGGGTGGCCGTCCGCAAGGCGGTCAGGGTATGGGCCAGAACATGGGTGGCCAATCCCAGGGTAACTGGGGTCAGCCACAGCAGAGCATGCCTGCCCAGCAGCCGATGAATCAGCAGCGCCCGGCACCAGCTCCGCAGCAGAGCATGCAGCCGCAAGGCGGTTATGGCCGTCCTGCCCAGCAGCCGCAATCTGCGCCGCCGGTATATAACGAGCCGCCGATGGATTTCGACGACGATATCCCGTTCTAAGAACAGAATATTGAAAAGGCCCTGATAACTCAGGGTCTTTTTTTATGCACTCAGGCTGAACCTCTCAACCCGAAAGGGATATAACGCTTTTTGGTTGCCTCCCCTACAGTGATGGATATTCTCCACAGGAGCGCTTTGTGAAAAGTGCAATGAAACTGCTCACCCCTTTATTGCTAATGCTGACCAGCTTGCTCTCCGGCCAGTTGCTGGCAACGCCACTCAAGGTCGGGGTCAGCTTTGCCATCCCCCCTTATGTCATCGAAAGTAATCAGCGTGGCATTGAGCTGGATCTGCTGAAAGAGGCGTTCGCTGGCAGCGGCTATGAGCCCAGCTTTGAATTTCTGCCGCTGGAGCGCACCTTCCGCCTGTTCGAGTCAGGAAAGCTGGATGCCATCATCAACGTCAGACCCGGTATGGTTGATCCTCACGTTCTGACCCAGCCCGTTATCACCTTCCATAACCGGATCTTCACCCTGCGCAGCACCCACATCAGTACTCTGGACGATCTGCATTCAAAACGGGTCACCGCCTTTCAACGGGCAAGGATCATTCTGGGGGGCGCGTTCGCCACCATGGCCAACCAGAATCCCCACTATGAGGAGGTAGCCAAGCAGCAGGTGCAGGTACATCAGCTGATGCGCGGCAGGGTGGATGCAGTCGTACTGGAGGAGCGGGTGTTCTACTACTACCTCGACCAGCTGATTGCCACCGCCCAGGCAGGCGAGCACTACGAGCGCAATCAGGTCAGGCAAGCAGATCTCTTCCCGCCCACTGTCTATCACTTTGCCTTCCGAGCGGCCGATGCCCGCAATCTGTTTGATAAGCGCCTTGAGGCGATGCGTCAGGATGGTCGTTATCACCAGATTTTCGCGGCTTACGGCGCCACCCCGTGAGCCACAAACATAAAAGCCAGCCGGTAAGGGCTGGCTTTGTACTGGCTCCGAAGGAACAGCAGTAGGGGAGCGTTACTTCATTGCGCTGCCGTTTTTCAGTTCTGCTTTCTGACGTTTGGCTTCGCGTTTCTCTTTCAGTGACATCTGCGGTTTTTTCTTGGCATCTTTGCCGTTGTGATGTTCTTTGTTACTCATCATCAAACTCCAAAAATGTTACCCAGACAGTTGGTTCCTCATGGGAGCCAGCATGTCATCCGAATCATCAACTTAAGTACGCTTGGTGGGATGGTGCAAGACCATCACCAGACCCAGCATACCCTCCAGCGGCATCCGGATCCAGCCTCATTCTCGTCCAAAAAATGCAGTGCTCCGCCCCTTGAGCGCGGAGGCCAAACGACCTCGACAGGAAAGACCAAAAAAGAGTAATTCGCATTATTAAATGTTGTCACGCTTATATTAAGCCATCGTTACCTGGATATTTTCACGGATAAATATAAATCCCTCTCATTATTTATTGCCGCGCAAGATGCCACCATTTTAATAAGCATTCGCAATATCATCGAAAACATCAGGTTACAACACCGAATAGGTTATTTCCGAACAGCCGGATATAATGCGCGCCGCACCGAAATATCCGTTTTATTCAGGAAGCTGTGACATGAACAGAAAAACCAGAGCCGCCATGGTGTCGGTCTGCTCCAATATCAGTCTGATCATCATGAAAATGGTGGCAGGTTTCGCCAGCGGCTCGGTCAGTATCATCTCGGAGGCGATCCACTCCGCCATGGATCTGGTGGCGGCCCTGATCGCCCTGTTCGCGGTGAAAAAGTCCGATCTCCCGCCCGATGAGCGCCACCCCTATGGTCACGACAAGATTGAAAATGTCTCCGGCGTCATCGAAGCACTGCTTATCTTGCTGGCCGCAGGCTGGATCATCTTCGAAGCCGTCGACAAACTGATCACCCCCAGCCCGATTGAAAGCATTGGCTGGGGCGTGCTGGTGATGGTGATCTCGGCGCTGGTCAACAGCGGCGTCTCAGCCTACCTCTACAAGGTGGCCCGAGAGGAGGAGTCGGTCGCGCTGGCTGCCGATGCGCTTCATCTCAAGGCGGACGTGCTCACCTCCGCCGGGGTCGCCGTCGGTCTTGGCGGGATCTGGCTGGCCGGTCTGTTCGGCCATTCACTCGCCATCCTAGATCCGCTGGTCGCCATTGCGGTCGCCATCTTTATTGTCAGAGAGGCGATCAGCATGCTCAACGAGGCCTTCCAGCCGCTGATCGACCAGAGCATGAGCCCGGAAGAGCTGGCGATGACCAGCCGCATCATCACCGAATGCTGCCCTGCCGCCAGCGGTTTTCACGATCTGCGCAGCCGTCGTGCCGGTCGTCGTCGCCATATCGACTTCCATCTCACACTGCCCCCGGAGATGAGCATCGGTGAAGCTCACGATATCTGTGATCGCATCGAACACGCCATCATGGCGCAGCTGCCCCACGCCATCGTGCTTATCCACGTCGAGCCGGAGGAGCAAGAGCTGCCCTCACCGCTCGCCATAAATTGAAATGTGGCAAACAGGCGGGAAAGTGGCAGCGAAATAACGGAAAGTTGGCACAAACCCGCATTTTTACTGCCGGAAAGCCGATTGCATAAGAAGTGATCGGCACAACTGTGTTAGGGTGTCTAACCACCCTGCCGCAGGAGCGCGCCGTGAAAAAGCTGGAAATGAAAGATCTGACCGAGGCCGAAAAAGCCGAGATAGCCTTGTTATTGCAAAAGGCACAAGCCAATGCAGACCACCAGCTGACCAACGGAGAGCGGAACAAGATCCGCGAAGAGGGTCGCCTGAAAATTGTGGCGGACCGCGCCGAAGCAGCCAAGGCAGCCTCCAAGCTGGCTCGCGAGAAAGCCAAAGAGCGTGCCAAGAACCAGGTACTGCCGGAAACCTTCAGCTGGATTGATTCGGTCAGCAACAAGTTTCGCAGCAAGCGCTGATCCCTTCTTGCGAAACGCCCGCTGGCACTTGGTGCCAGCGGGCGTTTGCATGTCTGGGCGATGCTCGATGCGCCAGATTTGGCGCTGCCATTGATTTGCAGCCCAGAAGCTAATCGCAGCAGCAAAGAAGTGATTTACATTGTGAGTTAGAGAAAACGCCAACTGACAATCCACGTCTCTCGCCACCTTTTCATTTTTTCTCATATTTTTTGCCAGAACTGGCTACATAGTCAGGACAAAAAAGCCGAATCCGGTTTGCTACAGGGTGATATGAGTCTGCACTGATTTTTCTATGCCGTTGAAATGCATCATGTTTACTATAAAAAATGATATTTTTGGCTGTTACAAAACATTAATATCGAGATAAAGTTTGCTTTAAAAATGAGAGCGTGTTTTAATCTTTCTCGATGGTTCGGCAGTTCAGACCTGATTATGTTAGGCAGTCATTTTAGTAAAGCAGTGATTAGCATAAGCGTTATCCTCGGATAATTCTTATCAAATAATTCTCCTTCTTTAGTGCTCCCCATACGTATTGCTGACGAAAAATCAAAAATTGCCATTTAGGTGGCATTCAACACTATTTAAGGAAATTATTATGTCTAACAAAATGACTGGTACCGTTAAGTTCTTCAACGCTGAGAAAGGTTTTGGTTTCATCTCCCCGGCTGACGGCAGCAAAGACGTGTTCGTACACTTCTCCGCTATCCAGTCCACCAGCTTCAAAACCCTGGACGAAGGTCAGCGCGTTGAGTTCACCATCGAGCAAGGCCAGAAAGGCCCGGCTGCTGCCAACGTAGTTGGTCTGTAATTCAAGCCGGAGCATGCTGCTGATGGCTTATGCCAGCTGCTGACAGCTCTGCAAGAATTTAAAAAAACCCGCTTCGGCGGGTTTTTTGTTTTTCCCCGCTTTTTCCTCACTGATCTCCCCTCCCCCGACAGCTTGATCCCTCCCTTACACGCTCTCACCGCTTGGGTCTTAGAATGAGCTCCGAATGGACTCAAAATGTAAAATAGTGACGAAAAAGTCCGGTTATCCGCTGTATTTGCCGCGAATTCTTGCTATTTTGCGCGCCACCAACGCAAACGATTTCCTTCACACTTTCAGGATTAGTTATGGCAAAGCAAGATATGGCCGCCCAAACAGGGACTGGCGGCTTTCTGGACTCTTATTTTTCCATTTCTGCGCGCGGCAGCAGCGTGCGTCAGGAGCTGGTCGCGGGGCTGACCACCTTCCTGGCGATGGTCTACAGCATCATAGTGGTGCCGAACATGCTGGGTGCCGCCGGCTTTGAGCAGGGCCCGGTGTTTGTGGCCACCTGCTTGATCGCCGCCTTCGGCTCCCTGCTGATGGGGCTGTGGGCCAAGCTGCCAATGGCTATCGGTTGCGCCATCTCCCTCACCGCCTTTACCGCATTCAGTCTGGTACTGGGTCAGGGACTGAGCATTCCGGTCGCGCTGGGCGCCATCTTCCTGATGGGGGTGCTGTTCACCCTGATCAGCGTCACCGGCGTGCGCCAGTGGATCCTGGACAACCTCCCCTCCGGCATCGCTCACGGCACCGGCATCGGTATCGGTCTGTTCCTGCTGCTGATCGCCACCAACGGCGTTGGCATGGTGATCAAGAACGAAGGGGCCGGTCTGCCGGTTCAGCTGGGTGAAGTGACCTCCTTCCCGGTGATCATGACGGTGCTGGGTCTGGCCGCCATCTTCGGTCTGGAGCGCCGCAAGGTGCCGGGCGGCATCCTGATGGTGATCATCGCCATCTCCATCCTCGGCCTTATCTTCGATCCGAAAGTGACCTGGCAGGGCTTCTTCGCCATGCCGAGCCTGACTGGCGAGAAGGGCTCGCTGGTAGGCAGCATGGATCTGCTGGGCGCCCTCAATCCGGTGGTCATTCCGACCGTACTGGCACTGGTGATGACCGCCGTGTTTGACGCCACCGGCACCATCCGTGCCGTGGCCGGTCAGGCTGGCCTTATCAACGAGCGTGGCCACATCATCAGCGGCGGCAAGGCCCTGACTGCCGACTCCGTCAGCAGCATGGTAGCAGGTGCCGTTGGTGGTGCTCCGGCTGCCGTCTACATCGAATCCGCCGCAGGCACCGCGGCCGGTGGCAAGACCGGTCTGACCGCCGCGCTGGTCGGCGTGCTGTTCCTGCTGATGATCTTCCTCTCCCCGCTCAGCTATCTGGTACCGGCTTACGCCACCGCACCAGCCCTGATGTACGTCGGTCTGCTGATGCTGGGCAACGTCACCAAGCTGGACTTCAGCGACTCGGTCGATGCCCTCTCCGGCATGCTGTGCGCCGTCTTTATCGTGCTGACCTGCAACATCGTCACCGGCATCATGCTGGGCTTCGTGGCGCTGGTCGTTGGCCGCATCTTCGCTGCCGAGTGGAAGAAGCTGAACGTCGGCACCGTCATCATCGCCCTGGCGCTGGTGATCTTCTACGCCGGTGGCTGGGCCATCTAACCCGTCCACATATTCCGGTTATAGCAAAGGGCCCTGCGGGGCCCTTTTTCATGGCTGTGAGTCAGCTAACAGTTTCCCACCCGCCAGCCCTGCGCCGTTTCAGATTGAAACGCCCATCCCCCTTCTGCTGTTTCAAATCCGAACCAAATCGCCCGTCATTTTTATCCCTTTTCCTGTCGTTAGACTGGCTCCATCAACCATTTGCCCACCCGAGCGGTGGCAAGCCAAGGAGTGAGCCATGAAGAAACTGATCAATGCCGTCGATGCCGTGGTCCGTGAACAACTGATGGGGATGGCAGCCGCCCACCCCGAGCTCAAGGTACGTATCGAACCCCACTACATCACCCGCGCCGATTCCCCCGTGATGGGCAAGGTGGCGCTGGTCTCCGGCGGTGGCAGCGGCCACGAGCCGATGCACGGCGGTCTGGTGGGCAAAGGGATGCTGGATGGCGCCTGCCCCGGCGAGATCTTTACCTCTCCGACCCCGGATCAGATGTACGAGTGCGGTCAGGCCGTTGATGGCGGCGCGGGCGTGCTGTTTCTGGTGAAGAACTACACCGGCGACGTACTCAACTTCGAGACCGCGGTCGAGCTGCTGCACGGCGACGGCGTCAAGGTGGGCTTCGCCCTGATCGATGACGACGTGGCGGTCAAAGACAGCCTCTACACTGCCGGTCGCCGTGGGGTTGCCACGACCGTGCTGTGCGAGAAGCTGGTCGGTGCCGCCGCCGAAGCGGGCTACGATCTGGCACGTTGCGAGGCGCTGGCCCGTCGCATCAACAACCAGAGCCGCACCATAGGCGTGGCCATGCATGCCTGCACCGTACCGGCCGCTGGCAAGCCCTCCTTCACTCTGGCGGACAACGAGCTGGAGTTCGGCGTCGGTATCCACGGTGAGCCGGGCATCGAACGCCGCCCTTTCACCGACCTCAATACCCTGGTGGACGACATGTTCAGCGAGCTGGCTGACAATACCCCCTATGGCCGCACCCTGCGCCACTGGGATCGCACCAGCGGCAGCTGGCAGGAGGAGCACACCTTTATCGAACCACTCAACAAGGGTGATCGGGTCATCGCGCTGGTCAACAGCCTCGGTGGCACTCCTATCTCCGAGCTCTATGGCGTCTATGGTCGCCTTGCCACCCTGTGCGAAGAGGCGGGCATCCATCTGGTGCGCAACCTGATTGGCCCCTACTGCACCTCCCTCGACATGACCGGTATCTCCATCACCCTGCTCAAGGTGGATGACGAGCTGATGACCCTGTGGGATGCCCCCGTTCACACCCCCGCCCTGCGTCGTGGCTGCTAAGGAGAACCCATGTTAAGCAAGCATCACATCGTCAACTGGCTGCTCGACTGCGAACACATCTTTACCGAGCAGCGTGACTACCTCACCGCGCTGGATACCGACATCGGCGACGGCGACCACGGCCTCAACATGCAGCGCGGCTTCACCAAGGTGGCCGAGAAGCTGCCAGCAGTGGCGGACAAGGATATCGGTCAGGTGCTGAAAACCACCGGCATGACCTTGCTCTCCTCGGTCGGCGGCGCCAGCGGCCCGCTCTACGGCACCTTCTTTATCCGGGCCGCAGCCAGCAGCGATGCTTGCCAGAGCCTGAGCCTCAGCCAGCTATGCAAAATGCTGAGCGATGGCGTCGAGGGGATCGTCTCCCGCGGCCGCGCCGAGCCGGGCGACAAGACCATGTGCGATGCCTGGTGGCCGGCACTGGCGGCCCTGCAACAGGCGCAGCAGCAAGAGCTGCCCCTGAACGAAGCGCTGGACAAGGCGGTGGCAGCCGCCGCAGCAGGTACCGAGGCGACCATCCAGATGCAGGCCCGCAAGGGGCGCGCCAGCTATCTTGGTGAGCGCAGCATCGGCCATCAGGATGCCGGGGCCACCTCGACCCTGCTGCTGCTGACCGCCCTGCGTGACAGAGCGAGGTTGTGACATGATCGGAATCGTAGTTGTCTCTCACAGCGCCCAGCTGGCAGCCGGCTTGAAGGCGCTGGCCGACCAGCTCGGCAGCCCGGCCCGATTGCTGCTGGCGGCCGGGGTCGATGACCCCGACCACCCCATCGGCACCGATGCCATCGCGGTGATGAGTGCGATTGAAGAGGCGGATGACGGCAGCGGTGTGCTGGTGCTGATGGACTTGGGCAGCGCTCTGCTCAGCGCCGAGACCGCCCTCGAACTGCTGCCCCCGGAGCTGAGTGCACGGGTACGGCTCTGCCCCGCACCGCTGGTCGAAGGTACTCTGGCCGCCGTGGTGGCGGCCGGTTCCGGCCTGACGCTGGACGAGGTGGCCGCCGAGGCGCTCGGTGCCCTTGGCCCGAAACAGGCGATGCTGCCTGCCAGCGCGGCGCAGGCCGCCACCGAGACAGCCCCCGTTGCCGACGACGGATGGCTGCGCTGCGAGGTGGTGGTGGATAACCCCCACGGCCTGCATGTGCGCCCCGCCGCCCGGCTGGTAGCCGCCCTCAAGCCCTTTGCCGCTGAGCTCAAGCTGCAAAAGGGGGATAAAGAGGCCAATCCCCGCAGCCTGACCCGGCTCGCCATGCTCAACGTGCGTCAGGGCGACCAGCTCACCCTGCTGGCGCGCGGCGAGGATGCCAGCGCCGCACTGACCTGCTTCCAGCAGCTGGCCGACGAGCGCTTCGGCGACTGACGCCACTGTTTCAAGGGGCTGCACTCGCTCGCTGAGCCAGTGCAGCACCATTCAAGACGAAGGAGTCCCCGGCACTGCCGCCCCTTCGCCCCGATTCTTAATTCATAAAGAGAGAGGGATAAAATATGGACCGCATTATCATCAGCCCCAGCAAATACGTACAAGGCAACGGGGCCCTCGCCAATATCGGCAACTACGTCAAGGCGCTCGGCGCCAAGCCGCTTATTCTGGCTGACGCCTTCGTCACCAAGCTGGTAGGTGATACCGTGGCCACCAGCTTCCACGGCGCAGGCATCAAGCCGGAGTTCGACTGCTTCAACGGCGAGTGCTCCCGCCCCGAGATCGACCGCCTGCTGGCCCGCTGCCAGCAGACCCCGTTTGACGTCATCATCGGCATCGGCGGCGGCAAAACGCTGGATACCGCCAAGTCGGTCGCCTTCTACCAGAAGGTGCCGGTGGTCATAGTGCCCACCATCGCCTCCACCGATGCCCCCACCAGCGCGCTGGCGGTCATCTACACCCCGGAAGGGCAGTTCAGCGAATACCTGATGATCCCGACCAACCCCAACATGGTCATCATGGATACCGGCGTGGTCTCCCGCGCCCCGGTGCGGCTGTTGGTCTCCGGCATGGGGGATGCGCTCTCCACCTACTTCGAGGCGCGCGCCAACAAGGTCTCCGGTTGCCAGACCATGGCCGGTGGCGCCTCCACGCTGGCGGCGCAGGCCATCGCTGAACTCTGCTACAAGACCCTGCTGGCCGATGGCTACAAGGCCAAGCTGGCGGTGGAACAGGGGCTCTGCACCAAGGCGGTGGAGAACATCATCGAGGCCAACACCTACCTGAGCGGTATCGGCTTCGAGAGCAGCGGACTGGCCGCCGCCCACGCCATCCACAACGGTCTGACCCAGCTGGCCGAGTGTCACCACCTCTACCACGGTGAGAAAGTGGCGTTCGGTACCCTGGTGCAGCTGGTGCTGGAGAATGCGCCGATGGCGGAGATCGAGACAGTGCTGGGCTTCTGCCGCTCGGTGGGCCTGCCGACCAACCTGCATATGATGGGGGTCAAGGAGCTGGATATGGCGCGCCTGATGGAGGTGGCCAAAGCCTCTACCGCCGAGGGCGAAACCATCCACAATATGCCGTTCAAGGTCACCGCCGAGGATGTGCTGGCGGCCATCGTCACCGCCCACCAGCTGGGGCTGTAACCACGCCACCGCTGACCTTGCCATATAAAAACGGCCCCGCAACTGCGGGGCCGTTTCGTTTTCTGCGGGCCAGTTGGCGACGGGTCGCCGTCAGCCGTGATAGTCGGTGGGATCGATCTCGAGCAGTTTGAGCCGCCGCCATAGGGTGGTGCGACTGATGCCAAGATGCTGGGCCATCTGGCTCACCTGCCCCTTGCAGGCGTGAGCGCAGCGCAGGATGGCCTGCCGCTCCAGCTCCGCCAAGGTGAGCAGCGGTTGCCCCACCACCTCGTCCGCCACCTGCTGATAACCGTGGCGAATGGCGGCGGGCAGCGCCTCGGGCGGGATCGGCCCCTGACCGGCGTGGAGCAGGGCATGCTCGACGGCGCTGCGCAACTCCCCCAGATTACCGGGCCAGGGATAGGCGAGCAGACAGTCGAGGGCCGCCGGACTGAACTGGCGCACCGGCTCGCGCCCCTGCACCGCTAACTGCTGGCTGATCAGGCCCGGCAGATCCGCCGCGCGCTCCCGCAGCCCCGGCAGCCACAGCTCGCACGCCTGCAAGGCATAGAGCAGCTGGCGGCCAAACAGCCCCTCCTGCACCAGCTGCTCCAGCGGGGCGCTGCTGGTGGCGATGATGCGCACCTTGAGCGGCAGGATGCGGGCCGAATCAAAGCGCTGGATGCGGCCGGTCTTGAGCAGTTGCAGCAGCGCCGCCTGCATGGGAGCAGAGAGGCACTCCACCTGCTCCAGCACTAACGTGCCGCCGTGGGCCAGCTCGAACTTGCCCGCCCGTTCCTGCCCCGCCTCGTCGGAACCCATCAGCTCCAGCGCCATCCGCTCGCTCGGCAGCGCCTTGCAGTTGAGGGTAATGAGCGGCCCGGCGGCCCACTCACTGCCAAAGTGGATCGCCTCCGCCAGCTGGGCCTTGCCTACCTCCTCCTCGCCGCGCAGCAGGATCGGCCCCTGACTCTGGGCCGCCTGCCGGGCGTAGCGCAGCAGCTTGCGCATGGCGCTCGACTCCCCCACCAGTGCCGACAACTCGGGCACCGTCTGGCGCAGCTGATGGATGGCCCGCAGCCGATCGACCGGGTGCAGCAAGGCGATAAAGCTGACCCCCTCCGGCCCCGGCAACGGCTTGAGGCTCACCAGCGCATTGATAAACTCCCCCTCCTGCGCGCCGAGCCGCTCCAGCGTCACCTCCACATGGCTGAGCGGCGTCTGCCCCCTGATGGCCAGTTGCAACCGCTGTGGCAACAGCAGGTGCTGCTCCAGCGGCTGGCCGAGACAGAGCGCAGGATCGAGCCGCAGCCGGTTGGCCGCCAGCGCGTTGAGGTAGCGCAGCCGTCCCTGCGGGTCCCAGGCCAGCACGCCGTCATCCATGCCATCGAGCAGGGCGTAAAGTTCGCTCAGGTGGTGCTGGGACTCCTGCATCAGGGTCTCCATCTGCAGCAGATGGGCCAGCTCGCGCCCGGCGCTGACGGTGAGCGCCAGATCGCCGGCGCTCGCCTCCTCCACCTTGCAGATCAGAGCGATGATGGCGACCTGACGACCATTGCTGTTGTAAACCGGGCTGGCGCAGCTGTGCCACGGGTGGAGGGTCTGATTGAAGTGCTGGGGGCCGCTGACGCAGAGCGGCATGCCCTCCAGCGCCGCCAGATTGATGGCATTGGTGCCGATGCGCCCCTCGCTGAAAAAGGCGCCGGGGCCAAACCCCAGCGCTGCCAGCTCGCGCAGGGTGTCGGGATGGCCGGTCTGGGCCAGTAGGCAGCCGCTCTCGTCGGTGAGCAGCAGGGCGCAGGGGCGCCCCTCCATAAATTCGTAGAGATCTTCGAGGGCCATCTCGCCGGTGGTGAGCAGGTCGCGCTTGCGCTGGCGCAGGCTCTGCAAGGTCTGCCCCTTGGCGCTGTGGGGCGGATGCCAGAGGGTGGCACTGGTCTGGTGGGCGCAGCGCAGCCAGGATGCCTGCAGATAGTCAGGCCAAGCGAGCAGCGGCTGAAGGTCAGATGGCATGGTCACAGCAATATCCGGCAAGATGTGAGCCGACCATTTAACCACGCCAGCTCCCCCGATTCAGTGACCTGCCTCAGAGGGTGGCAACCACAACGCCGGAGATATCGTTCGTCATAAATGCATCACGGGGCCTCAGGAGCCCCGCGATCACTCTATTTATAAACTCCTCCCTGACAATCAAGGAGCCATGGCTACGTCAGCATCCGCTTCACGCAGGTAAAGTGTTGTAAATGGGCCTGTGTCACTCCAGCGCTTGAATGTCATGATCCCTTTCGCTGGGTCAACGCCGTCAAGCGAAGTAATCCGTTGCTCCCAGCAAGTCCACCAGGCACAGGGTTCCGAACCAATTCCTTTCAGGACAACCAGCGAAGTCATGCCCCCCGCCTGTTGTAGCAACAGGTCCTGTGTGCCGACACGCTGACCATTCACCGTCATTTTTTGTTTGCCAGAGGCACCAAGCCAACTGTCGTTTGTCACCAGATACCCTTTGAACGCAGTGGTAAACAGAGGACCAGACAGCGCAACTTGGTCACAAGCCCCCAATCCGGGCAGCTCAGCGGCTGTAATTTGAGCAAAGCTCTTGCCTTCTGCCAACAGCGCGAGCACTTTGCTAGGGAGATTGTCCACCGCTTGACTACCCCACTCGGCATAGTTATGGCCAATCCACCACCCTTTCATTGCATCCCCATCAACCTTGTGCCGACGCATGACCTTGAACTCCTGGCCAATATCGTTACGGTTGAAGTCATATCCATCCAGCGCAATGTGCTGCCAAGTCACATGGATCTGCTGCTCATCGGCAGATACCTCTTTCTGTTGCACTTTGTACTGATGGAACAAGTAGCCATCCGGGTGTGAGTCATCGCTCTTGCGCAGCTGTTTCTCCTCATCCAGCAAATAGCGCTTCCCTTCCATGGTTAACTGCTGTAGCCCATCTCCCAGGGGGATAGATTCGACCACATTTTCGTACCAATAAGGCAAACGTGTATCTGTGTGGAAGTTGTAGTCCGCATACTCTTCGAACGAATCATCGAGAGGATTGGCCCAAACAATTTTTCCTGACTCATAACGCGTTGTGCCATTTTTGCGACTGAGCAGTGACTCTCGCTGATTGATGGAGCCATCAGCGTTCCAGTCACTCTCATGTGTGATACGTACACCGTCGCCTTCTTTAGCGTAATGCTCCAGTCGGCGGAAACCGGGTTGCCCCGGATTGTCCGGCTTGAACCAGTCGCGCGTCGGTGCATCGGTTTTGTACTCGATCATCTCGATGTCGTGGCCCGTGGCATTGGCATTTTTCGTCCACATCTGAACAAAATCGATAGTACTGTAATCCTGCGCTACGAACTCGGCTCGCAAGTCTCGCCCTTCATATATACGTTTGGGATCATTGCACTGATGTTCATTCAGCTCTTTGCAGTTGGTATCCTCGTCAAAATATTCCACCCACTTGGTGTCGTTCCCCACACTCAGCGATTGTCCCTTGAAGTTTCGCTCGCCATCCTTGTTAAAGTCATGTTCCCATTTTGCATAGCGCTCTATGATTCCATCAGCTTTGCGTGTTGTCTCCAGGCTCCATGTGGTAGCGATCAGTGGTTTGCCATTGTATCTCTCATAATCGTTGGCATTTTTATCCCAGTAATATTTGGTACCTTGGCTTACCTCGACACCGCCCTCCGTTTTACGGGTGGCAAACTCAATGGTGAATGTTGCCTTATGAGTGTTGTAATTGATTTCACTCTTCAGGGTGGGAGCTCCCTGAACGGTGATCTGTTCATCTGTCAGTTTGTCGTAAATAGCAGTGGCTTGACCGCTTTTATTGTTCAGAGCCAAACGCAGGACATCCTGTTCGTTTGCCTCTGCTGGCAGCGAGGCTGGTAGCGCATCGGCGATAACTTTGGCGATAAACAGGGCCCGCCCATCACCCAACGCGACAAAGTCTGCATCCAGCATGTCTGAAGATATGCCCAAGCGCTGAGCCAATGCTTCACGAGCCTGTGCCAGATCGCTATATTTCTGTGTTTCGAGATGCAGCAACGTGGTCAGAGGAGATACGACTCGTTCTGCACCATTACTGCCCGAACCTGCAGGAGCAACCATAGTAAAGGCGGTGTCAACAGGTCCTCGTTCCAGATCGACGGTCTCGCCGGGAATGGTTTCCACATACACATTGGTGCGCGCTTGGCCAGGCTCAAGGGTGAACAGCACTCTCCCCTCACTATCTGACTTGGCTGAGGGTTCTGCTGCATCACGCAGGCCATTTCCGTTGAGATCGATCCACACCAATGCGCCCTGTAACACGCCATCAATCGCTCTTATCTGAAGCGTGGTTTTAGGCTCGGGTGGCGTTGTGCTGTCACCACTACTGCCTCCGCCACCACAGCCGCCAAGAGCGGTAATGATGCTGGCGGCCAGCAATGATTGAGTAAAAAGTTTCATATATCCCCCGGTCCCTGACTTTTTATATGGCTTGCTGTCATCCATGACGGATGCACCGACAGACCCCTTTAAATAACTGACATGTCGCTTTAGCGACTGTGTTGGTTATAGGCTCGTCGTGCATAAACCGCATCCCCCTATCGGGGGATCGGTTGCATGTGGGGAAGGAGAGTAGTGGTGTATTTAATGAGAAATATTGAACAACAAGTTAAGTAGATCGTTTTGGTTGTTGGTGCCAGTTTTATGCAACAGCATTTTTATTTGGCTTTTGCCGGTTTCGACCGAGACACAGCGAAGACGAGCGACCTCTGCTCCGGTCAGGCCACGTGAGAGCAAAGTAAGCACATCCTGTTCGCTCTTGGTCAGGCCATAGAGTAGCTCCATGCGTTGAAGGTGCCGCTCATGCTCCCATCGCGGGTCAATCAGCATCAATTCAAACCATCCGACGGGCTCTGGCAGTGGAATCCATTCGAGGATTACGCGATGAGATTCTGATAGAGGCAGAACAAGACGCCCTTCACTCCCACGGCTCAACGATTCCCGCCAAAGAGTCTGCCAGCGAGAAGGGATGACCAGTTGAAGGTCAACAGGGCTCTGTGTGATGCGATATTCACCCAGCGCCTGTTGCATGGCTCGATTGGCCAGCTGCAGATGTCCATATTGATCCACAACGGCGCGGGGACGATTATCCCGCTCCAGCAGGGCAGTCAATAGTGTACGTTCCTTATTGAACCTCTGACGTCGACGATAACTTCTGGCCCAACATCCCAAACCGTCGGAGAGCAACTGCAACATCTGTTGCTCAGCCGGGGTGAAAGGGGATTGTGTCTGATCCCGATGGAGAGTGATCGCAAACTCATCAATGGTACTCAAAGGAACCAGAATGCACAGAGCATAGCGAGCCTGAAAACGCGGCACCATCTCTTCCCTGAACACGGGGTTGTCGATGCGATCAAAGTTCAACAGCTGATCAACGATGACAGCCTTGCCAGCGAGCATGTTCTGCATATAGGTATTGAGAAAGACATCGTCTGCCATGCGTTCAAAATAAAATGCCAAGTCAGAGCGAGAGTAGCTTTTGGTCCAAACGATGGCATCCTCAGGGGCGTGCCTTGGCGCCAGCACCACGCTGGCAGCGGATGCATTGAACAGGACTCTCACCTCATCAAACAATTTGCACAGGAGTTCATAGTCTTGCTCCGCTTCGTAGAGGCGCCCCTGCAATTCCAGTAGCTTCGAGATACAAATTGACATACACACCAACCTCCACTGTTAGCGTGATGATATGGGTACTACCCATTCTGGCGCATACAGAAGCCAGTGAAAGCGAGCCTGTCTATTTATGTGATCTGTGGTGGAAGTGAATCGCCATAAATCTCGTTCGTCAAAAACCAAAGAGCCGCCCGGTGGGCGGCTCTTTGTATCAGCGATGGATGGCTGAATCGTCTTGCTACCGAATCGTCACTCTGCCTTGGGCGGTTCAACCGCGGCAGCCGCCGGTTGGTCATCTTCCTTGATCCAGGCATCCAGCAGGGTGTAGCCCACCGCCAACACGACCGGGCCGATAAAGAGACCGATGATCCCCATGGTCAGCAGGCCACCGATTACCCCCACCAGAATGAGGATGAGCGGCAGGTCGGCGCCCCGCTTGATCAGGAAGGGGCGCAGGAAGTTGTCCATGGTGCCCGCAATCAGTGACCACACCAGCAGGAAGGAGCCCCAGGTAGTGTCGCCGCTCCAGTAGAGGTAGCCGATACAGGCCAGCAGCACCGGGAAGGGGCCGATCTGGGCGACGATCAACAGGAACATCACCACCACCAGCACCATGGCGTAAGGGATACCGGCAATCAACAGGCCGACACCGGCTACCGAGGATTGCACCAGCGCAGTCACCACCACCCCCATCGCCACGGCACGGATCGCCTGTGAAGCGAGCACAGTGGCGTTGTCGCCACGCTGACCCGCCAGCCGGTGGGCGAAGCGGCGAATGCCAGTCGCCACCACTTCACCCGAGTGATAGAGCACACCGCAGATACCGACCGTCAGCAGGAAGTGAACGAACAGCAAGCCAAGATTACCGGCCTGAGAGGCCAGCCAGCGGGCGGTCTGACCAAAATAGGGGGCCAGCTTGGCAAACAGCACCTGACCACCGCTCGCCAGAATTTGCTGCCAGAAGTCATAGAGCTTGTCGCCCACCAGCGGGATCTGTTGCAGCCAGAGCAGCTCGGGCGGTGGTGACTGGCTGATATGGGTACCCAGCTCGATCAGCATGGGCGCCTTCTCCGCCACATTGGCCAGCGTCATAAAGAGCGGGATGACAAACATCAGCAGCAGTACCAGCGTCATAAAGAGGGCCGCCAGGGTGCGCTTGCCCCACAACAGGCGCTGCACCATCAACATCAGCGGCCAGGTGGCGATGGTGATCATGGTGGCCCACACCAGCGCAGGCAGGAAGGGCTGCAACACCAAGAAACAGGAGATAATCAGGATGCTGAGAAACAGCACCCCCAGGGTTATCTTGGCCAAATCCACTTTTTTCACATTCATAGAGTTCCCTTGTCAGAGCCATTGCCCTTGGGTCGTGTGTCGCATTTCAAGAAAGAGAGTATCCACCAGAGGCCAGCGCTCAACCAGAGCCCCAGCCCGAAAAAGAGCACAAACTGACCAAGCAGGATAGTGAGCGAACTACTGGTCAACAGCGGCAATGCCCAGAGTCCTGCCCCTATCACCGCGCCCCCCGCCAGGGTGACCACGCCGGTCACAATGGGGGGATAACCGCCGCGGATCAGGGAGCGCAAACCGCCAACCCAGAGCCCGAGCGCTGCCATGCCGATCCCGGCCAGATGGGCCGATTGGGTCAGCCCCCCGAGCGCCAGCGCAGATGCAATCAGCAGCAGCCAAGCCGCCGACTGCCTGTCGGCACGCCAGCAGGGGCGGGCGGCCAGCAGAAAGGTGCCTATCAGCAGGCCAACCGCCACATCGGAGATAAAGTGCACCCCGAGCCAGACCCGCGCCAGACCTGTGCTCAGCGCCAGCAGCAAGGCCAGCGAATAAGCCAGCCCGCGCCGGGCAGGCCAGAGCCAGCCAAACAGTGCCCCCCAGAACAGCAGGGCCGAAGCGGTATGGCCGCTCGGCATGCCAAAGCCTTGCGCGCTCTGGGCCGCCAGCAGCGGTTGCAGATGGAAGGGGCGCGGCCAGCCGATCCCCTCCTTGCTCGCCTGCACCAGCAAGCCAAGCCAGAGCATGGCGAACAGCAACTGGCGCAGCCGCGACCACCCCAGCAGCGGAAGCAGCAAAGGTATCAGGGCAAGCTGAAAGCCGCCTGAACCAAACAGATTGCTGACCGACAGCCACCAGACATCGGGCCCCAACCACTGTTGCAGGTGCAGCATCAGCGGGATCTCGGCCTGATGCAGCGCATTGCCCTGCGCCACGAAATCGGCCTGCCAGTGCACCTCGCTCTCGGGCACCTTATCCAGTCGGGATTGCAGCCAGTCGAGCTGATCCGGGAAGCGGCGCTGCTCGCGGGGGAGCTGGTCGATGGCGATCAGCCGGGCGTTAAGGATCTCCCCCCCCAGATTGGGGGCCTTCAGCAGCGAGACAAAATCGGAATCTTGCTGCGCGACAATCGGTTCCAGCGTGCGACAAGCGAAGATGACCGCCCGCTGCCAGCGGCCCAACTCCTGCACCACCTCCCCCCGCAAGCCGGTTTCTTCATAGAGTTCGCGCAGCGCCGCCTGCTCGGGGCGCTCGTCGCCATCTATGTAGCCGCCGCTCAGGCTATAGCGGGAGGAGATGCGATCCTGCACCAGCAGCAGTTGATCCTGATGACGAATGGCGCAGGCCGCTGCCGTGGGGCCAGCCGGTTCGGCACTCAGGGGTGGCAGAGCGGCAAACAGCGCCAGCAACAGTAAAAAGAGGGTTCTCGACATCAATTTGCTTTCCCTATGCACAATGGCGACAAGCCTCCCAGAAATCAGATAGTTGGGCAACGGTAGCGGCCAGATTGCCGCCGTTCCCGCCGCGCTGGCGGTGCACGGAAGATTGCGATGAAGCAGGGCACTCCCTACTATTGGCGGCTATCTTCAATTTCATGCAGCAACTGCTGGAGCCCTCCATGAGACAGTTCGGCTTTTTCCTCGGCATCGCCATCGGTGTCATCCTGATCCTGTTCGGCAGCATCGTCATCTTCCAGGCGCTCCCTGCCGCACTGGATGTACTGGAGATGCCGAGCCGCATCCCGTTCGTGCGCGAGGTCTACACCTGGCTGATGACCAGCGCCAACGGCCTGACCGCCCAGCTGGAGCAGAACTTCCTGGAAGCCTTCCAGACCGTGCTCAAGCTGATCCTGCTCATCACCTTCATGTGGGTCTGCGTCAAGCTGGTCAACATGGGGGTGCTGATTATCCGCGCCGGAGTTGATCTGATCCGCACCGCCATCGCCCACAGCGAAGGCCCCCACGACCAGAAGAAGCCGGATCAGCACGATCACTTCTGACTAAGCAGTGGTCAACGGATGTGAACGCTGCCGCCCCCAACCGGGGCGGCAGCTTTATATGTGCGGTATGGAGGCCCTTCTCAGCCCCCATGGATACCCGATAAAGCAGCGCTTTCCCTTGTGAATCAGCAAACTGCCCATATGTTGCATCACCTTGACATGGTTTGCGCCCCGCGCGGCGGCTGCCCGGTTTCTATCCCGACCCCGTGCTCTGGTATAATCGACCACCTCTTTTCCCCGTTATGGAGCCTGTTCATGCCCAATCATGCAGAAAGTGCCCTCGAGGTTCGTCTCGACAAGTGGTTGTGGGCAGCCCGTTTCTACAAGACCCGCTCCATTGCGCGGGATCAGATAGACGGGGGCAAGGTGCACTACAATGGTCAGCGCAGCAAACCGGGCAAACAGGTGGAAGTGGGGGCATTGATCCGCTTCTGGCAGGGGCAGGACGAACGCGAAGTGCGGGTGCTGGCCTTGAGCGAGCAGCGCAAATCAGCCCCGCTGGCCCAGCAGCTCTATGAAGAGACCGCCGAGAGCCTGAAAAAACGGGCCGAGAACAGCGAGGCGCGCCGCTTCAACAGCCAGTTTGCCCCCAGCCCCGAGCGCCGCCCCGACAAGCAGGAGCGACGCCAGTTGCTCAAGGTCAAACAGTACTGACCGACCCCGATTTGATACCGGGCTGGCAGCAACCCCAGTCCGCCCGATTTACCTCACCGAAAAGCCAGGAATACATGATGAGCAACCAAGATCTGCTGTATCGCTATCTGTTTGAAGAGTACGAAGTGCGTGGCGAGCTGGTCCAGCTGGATCACACCTACCGCCACGTGGTGGAAGCCCAGAACTACCCGGTGCAGGTGCAAAAACTGCTGGGCGAGCTGCTGGTCGCCACCAGCCTGCTGACCGCCACCCTCAAGTTTGAAGGCTCCATCACAGTGCAACTGCAGGGCGATGGCCCGGTGCGTCTGGCCGTGATCAACGGTGACAACAACCAGCAGCTGCGCGGCGTGGCCCGCTATGAAGGCGAGCTGCCGAGCGATGGCAAGCTGCAGAGCCTGATTGGCAACGGCCAGCTGATCATCACCATCACCCCGGAGCAGGGCGAGCGCTATCAGGGCATCATCGCGCTGGACGCCGACACCCTGGCGGGCTGCCTGGAGCACTACTTCGCCCGCTCCGAACAGCTGGCCACCAAGCTGTGGATCCGCACCGGCTACCACGAAGGTGCGCCGCGCGCTGCCGGCATCATGCTGCAAGAGCTGCCCGCCCAGAGCGAGGATCACAGCAACGACTTCGATCACCTGACCCAGCTCACCAGCACCATCAAGGATGAAGAGCTGTTCGGCCTGCAGGCAGAAGAGATCCTCTACCGTCTCTACCATCAGGACAAGGTGCGGGTGTTCGATCCGCAGGCGGTCGAGTTCCGTTGCACCTGCTCCCGCGAGCGCTGCGAAGGGGCCCTGTTGCAGATAGAAAAGGAAGAGGTCATGGAGATGGTGCAGGAGCTCGGCAAGATCGACATGCACTGTGATTATTGCGGCGCCCAGTACCAATTTAATGGGATCGATGTCGAAACCCTGTTCAGCAGGGCTCCCGGCAATGATGCAAACCAGTTACACTAATTAAAGGCGGGCAAAACCCGCCTTTAACTTTAATAACAAAAAAACACCCTATTTTATAAAGTTTGATGGCGATCGCTAAACTCTACCACCTAAGTGATAGGATGAACGTCAGATAGAACCCTACAAACCTCTGAACCCAGGAGAATACAATGACAATCGTGGCAGAACCCACCCTGGCCCAACAATTAGGACTGGACCAGTACGGCATCAAAAACAGCCAGGAAATCGTTCGCAACCCCTCGTACGAGCAGCTTTTCGCGGAAGAGACTCGCCCTGACCTGGAAGGGTTCGAGCGCGGCGTCGTCACCGAACTGGGCGCCGTCAACGTCAACACCGGTATCTTCACCGGCCGCTCTCCGAAAGATAAATATATCGTCAAAGATGCCACTACCCAGGATACTGTGTGGTGGTCTGACCAGGGTAAAAACGATAACAAAGCGATTACCCCCGAAGTGTGGTCACATCTGAAAGGGCTGGTTACCAAACAGCTCTCCGGCAAGCGCCTGTTTGTGGTCGACGGCTTCTGCGGTGCCAACCCGGACACCCGCCTGGCCGTGCGCATCATCACCGAGGTGGCCTGGCAGGCACACTTCGTGAAAAACATGTTCATCCGCCCGAGCGATGAAGAGCTGAAAACCTTCAAGCCTGACTTCGTGGTGATGAACGGTGCCAAGTGCACCAACCCGAACTGGAAGGAGCAGGGTCTCAACTCCGAGAACTTTGTTGCCTTCAACATGACAGAGAAGATGCAGCTCATCGGTGGCACCTGGTACGGTGGCGAGATGAAGAAGGGCATGTTCTCCATGATGAACTACTTCCTGCCCCTGCGCGGCATTGCCTCCATGCACTGCTCCGCCAACGTGGGTCAGGACGGCGACGTCGCCATCTTCTTCGGCCTCTCCGGCACCGGCAAGACCACCCTCTCCACCGATCCCAAGCGTCAGCTGATCGGCGATGACGAGCACGGCTGGGATGACCACGGCGTGTTCAACTTCGAAGGGGGCTGCTACGCCAAGACCATCAAGCTCTCCGAAGAAGCAGAGCCGGACATCTACCACGCCATCCGTCGCGATGCGCTGCTGGAGAACGTGACCGTTGCTGCCGATGGCACCATCGACTTCGATGATGGCTCCAAGACCGAGAACACCCGCGTCTCCTACCCCATCTATCACATCGACAACATCGTCAAGCCGGTCTCCAAGGCAGGTCACGCCACCAAGGTGATCTTCCTGACTGCCGACGCCTTCGGCGTGCTGCCTCCGGTCTCCAAACTGACCAAGGAGCAGACCAAGTACCACTTCCTGTCTGGCTTCACCGCCAAACTGGCCGGTACCGAGCGCGGCATCACAGAGCCGACTCCGACCTTCTCCTCCTGCTTCGGCGCAGCCTTCCTCTCCCTGCACCCGACCAAGTACGGTCAGGAGCTGGTGAAACGGATGGAAGCGGCAGGTGCAGAAGCCTATCTGGTCAACACCGGCTGGAACGGCACCGGCAAGCGCATCTCCATCAAGGATACCCGCGCCATCATCGATGCCATCCTGGATGGCTCCATCGAGAAGGCCGAGACCAAGGTGCTGCCGATCTTCAATCTGGAGATCCCGACCGCGCTGCACGATGTGAACCCGGCGATCCTCGACCCGCGCGACACTTACGCCGACAAGGCTGAGTGGGATGCCAAGGCCGTCGATCTGGCAGGGCGTTTCATCAAGAACTTCGAGCGCTTCACCGATAACGATGAAGGCAAACGTCTGGTTGCGGCAGGCCCGCAGCTGTAACAGGCTCGCTTCGTATCAGTGACACCATGCCGGTCAGCTATGCTGACCGGCATTTTTGTTTTTGTGGAGCCCCGAACGCCGCCATCGGCCCCGTTAAAGGGGCCAAAACCTTGCCTTTGCCCATTGTGACAGGTTAGATTCAGCCAAACTTTATACAATATACAATTCTGTAACGCCCAATCGTGACCCGACCATGACCCCACCCTACAAGACCCGAACCCAGATGGTGATGGAAAACCTCCGTGGCCGGATCCTCCGTGGGGAGTTCCCCGCTGGCGCCCCCTTGCGTCAGGATGCCATTGCCAAAGAGCTGGCCGTGAGCCGCATCCCGGTGCGCGAAGCCCTGATGCAGCTGGAAGCGCAGGGGCTGGTGAAGTTCGAAGCCCATCGCGGCGCCGTGGTCACCATGCTGGACGCCTCGGCCATCGAAGAGCTCTTTTATTTGCGAGCGCTGCTGGAAGCCGATACCCTGTTTCACGCCGTCGACAAGATGACGGAAGCCACCTTCGCACAAGCGGAGGCGATCCTCGCCCAGTTTGATCGCGCCCTGGAGTCAGGCACCCAGATCGAACATTGGGCCGAGTTGAACCACAGCTTTCACGCCACCCTCTATCAGGCAGCCGGTCGCCCCCAGGCACTTGAACTGATCGCCCAGATCAATCTGAGCTGTGACCGCTATGTCCGCTTCGAGCTGCTCTTTGCCAGCGACGGGGTGGACAAGGCGGAGCGTGAACACGCCCAATTGCTGGAACTGTGCCGCGCCCGGCGCAAGCACGAGGCGGTGGTGCTGCTCAGGCAGCATATCGAAGCAGCGGGTCAGTCGATCAAGCGGATCCTGGCCAGCGGCCATAAAAACTGAACACTCATATAGCAACCATCTGGCACTAACGACATGAATAATTTCGAGATAATTGAAACCCGCGTCGCCCAAGTCAGGGCCGAGCTGGCCATGCAGGAGTTGGACGCCTTTATCGTCCCCCACGATGATGAGCACCTCGGCGAGTACATCCCCGCCTATGCCGAGCGGCTTGACTGGATCACCGGTTTCAACGGCTCTGCCGGCGTTGCCATCATCATGGCCCAGCGGGCAGCCCTCTTTGTCGATGGTCGCTATACGGTGCAGGCGCGGATGCAAACCCCCGCCGAACTGTTCGAATTCCTCCACCTCATTGAAAATCCTCATGTCCAGTGGCTGGCCGAGCAACTGCCGTCAGGCTCCCGGGTTGGCTTCGATGCCCGCCTGCACAGCCTGACCTGGTACAAGAATGCCAAAGCCGTGCTGGCCGATCGCGGTATAGAGCTGATCCGTGTCGAGCAGAACCCCATCGACCTGAACTGGAGCGATCGCCCGGAGCCGACCAAGAGCCCGGTCATCCTCTACAGCGAGGAGTTGGCGGGCCAGTCCAGCCAGTCCAAACGTGAACAGCTGGCGGCCGACCTGCGCAAGCGCGGGCTGGATGCCGTGCTGCTGACCCAGGCCGAGCCCATCAACTGGCTGCTCAACCTGCGCGGCCGCGACATCGACCGGCTGCCGGTGGTGCTGGGCTTTGCCGTGCTCTACGCCAACACCAGCATGGATTTCTTCGTCGATACCGACAAAATTGACTGCTTCGCCTTTACCCAGCACGTGGGGCAGGATGTCTCCGTCTACCCCATCGACAAGCTGGGCGACGTGTTGCAGCGCATCGGTGAAGATCAGCAGAAGGTGCTGGCCGATCCGGACAGCGCCAACGCCTGGACCCAGCTCGTCATGGAAGAGGCGGGTGCCATTCTGGTGGCAGGACAAGACCCCACCATGCTGCCGAAAGCGTGCAAAAACGAGATCGAGCTGACCGGCATGCGTGCCGCTCACCTGCGCGATGGTGTGGCTATGACCCGCTTCCTCGCCTGGCTGGATCGGCTGGTCGCCTCCGGCGAGTTCGAGGGGGTGGATGAAGGCACCCTGGCCGATCAGGTGGAAGCGTTCCGCCGCGAGCAGGAGCACTACGTCGAGCCAAGCTTCGATACCATCTCCGCGCTAGGCCCCAACGCCGCCATGTGCCACTACCACCACACCAACGGCACCCCCCGTGCGTTCGGTCAGGACAGCCTCTATCTGCTGGACTCCGGCGCCCAGTATATGGATGGCACCACCGACATCACCCGCACCATCAAGGTGGGTGAGGTGAGCGACGAGCAGAAAGCGATGTTTACCCGGGTACTGCAGGGCCATATCGCGCTGGATCAGGCCCGCTTCCCCCGTGGCACCGCCGGTATCCAGCTCGACGTGCTGGCCCGCATGCCGCTGTGGCAGGCCGGTTACAACTACGACCACGGCACCGGCCACGGCGTCGGCCACTTCCTGAGTGTCCACGAAGGGCCCCAGCGCATCGCTCCGAAAGGGAGCATGGTTGCCCTGCAACCGGGCATGGTGCTCTCCAACGAGCCGGGCTACTACCGTGAAGATGGCTTCGGCATCCGTTGCGAAAACCTGGTAGTGGTGACCGAGCTGGAACAGGTTGGCGAGCTGCCAATGCTGGGCTTCGAGCGTCTGACCTACGTGCCTTTCGATACCCGCCTGATCGACCGCAGCCTCCTGAGCCCGGCCGAATTCCGCTGGATCAACGAATACCATGTCGAGGTGTTCCGCCGCCTGAGCCCGCTGCTCGAGGGCGAGGATCTCGCCTGGCTGGAGCAGGCAACCAGCCTCATCTGATGACACAGGGCCTGCGGGCCCTGTTTTTTATCCCCCCTTTTGACCTGTATCAACACCCAAAGCGAGCAGGTCAGGAGAATGGCGGCCATGAAAAGTCATCATGCCAGCCCAGCCCGGGGCTCACACGCCGCAGCCAGCAAAAAGGCGAGTGACCATCCCAGACTCATGCGCGAGCAGCAGACGGTCAGCGCCATGATCCGCCTCTACTGCCAGCACCATCATCAGGATCCCCATTGCCGCCACTGTCGCCAGTTGCGGGATTTCGCCCATCAGCGCCTTCGCCGCTGCCGTTATGGCCACGGCCACAAACCCACCTGCGCCAATTGCAACATCCACTGCTACGCCCCGGCGATGCGCAAACAGATCCAGCAGGTGATGAAGTGGAGCGGCCCGCGCATGTTGCTGCGCCACCCCTGGCTCACCCTCCGCCATCTGCTCGACGGCTTGCGCAAAGCGCCCAAACTGCCCCAGAGCCGCCCCCTGCCGCCATAGCCGCCAATCCCTTGCATCCGGTAGGGGATGACCACTACCCTATGACTCCTTTTTTGCCGTTGACCCCAAGGTCAGCGGCGTTGCCGATCCGTTTGCTGCCGATGGAGTCCTGATGCACCACAACCCGCCCCTGCTACGCCCCGCTACCCACCATGACATGCACACCATCTGGCAGATCGATGCCAAGGTGTTTGGCGAAGATGTCTATCCCGCCTTCTTCTTCCGTCAGGCGATGGATTTGTGGCCCGAGTTGTTGCTAGTGGCCGAATACGAGGGGCAGCTGGTGGGTTATGTGCTGGGGGGATTCGGTCAGGAGCGGTCGCAAGGCTGGGTACTCTCGCTGGCGGTGCTGCCCGAGGCGCGCGGTTTTGGTCTGGCCGAGCGCATGATGCGCCAGATGGAGGCCAACCAGCAGGCGCTGCAGATCAGCGAACTGCGGCTCACGGTCGATCCGGCCAATCCGGCCCAGCGCCTCTACTACCGGCTCGGTTACACATTGCAGGCAGAAGTAGCTGACTATTTCGGCCCCGGAGAAGACCGTCTGCTGCTGGTTAAAACCCTCTCCGGTACAGCTGCGATTCAAGGACAAAACCGGTTACAGAACGCATAATTGGTTACATTTTGCCGATTTCATGTGTGACGGGGTTGGAGTAAAGTTCACTCATCAACCGGATTGTTCAAATTACGTGCAGCCCAGGAGGCCCACCATGTTGAAGCGTATGACCCTTATTGCCCTGCTGGCAGCAACCACCATCACCGGATGCGCCAACAGTGACGTTTACTCTGGCGATGTTTACACCAAAGACCGCGCCAAACAGGTGCAGACCGTCAGCTACGGCACCATCATCTCCACTCGCCCGGTGAAGATCCAGGCCGATGAGAACTCCCTGATTGGCACCATTGGCGGCGCCGTAGTCGGCGGTCTGCTGGGCAGCACAGTCGGTGGCGGCACCGGACGCGACATCGCAGCCGCAGGCGGCGCCATCGCCGGTGCAGCGGCAGGTAACGCCATCGGCAACAAGATGAATCAGGTCGACGGCGTCGAGCTGGAGATCAAGAAAGAGAACGGTGAAGCCATCGTGGTGGTGCAGAAAGCCAGCCCCACCTTCACCCCGGGCGCCCGTGTGCGCATGACCCAGGGCAATGGCAGCATCAACGTGGCCGTCGTGAATTAAGCGTGTGAACTCAGGCTTTGCAGCTCTCGAGTCATAAAAAAACCGCCGATCCGGCGGTTTTTTGTTGTCTGGCATTCGGGATTACATGCTGTAAGCCTTCTCGCCGTGGGAGGTAACATCCAGCCCTTCCCGCTCGGCATCGCCGTTCACCCGCAGACCCACCAGCATGTCAACCACCTTGAAGGCAATCGCCGCCACGGCACCGGACCAGAGGATGGTCACGCCAACCCCGATGGCCTGGATCTTCACTTGTCCAAGGATGGAGTAGCCCTCGGCAACCTGATTGGTGACATAGTCCCACACCCCGGTACCGCCCAGATCCGGGCTGGCAAAGACGCCGGTCAGCAGGGCGCCGAGAATGCCGCACACCCCGTGTACGCCAAACACGTCCAGACTGTCATCGGCCCCTAGCATGCGCTTGAGACCGTGGACCCCCCACAGACCCGCCACGCCACTGATAAGGCCCATCACCAGACCACCGCCCACACCGACGAAACCGGCTGCCGGGGTGATCACCACCAGACCGGACACTGCACCAGAGGCGGCCCCCAGCAGGGAGGGACGTCCCTTCATCACCCACTCGGCCAGCGTCCATGACAGAGCTGCCGCAGCCGGCGCCACCCAGGTGTTGATAAAGGCGAGTGCGGCAATACCGTTGGCTTCCAGCGCGGAGCCCGCGTTGAAACCGAACCAGCCGAACCAGAGCAGGGAGGCACCGATCATGGTCATGGTCAAGCTGTGGGGGGTCATGGGATCACGACCGTAGCCCAGACGCTTGCCCACCAGATAGGCACCCACCAGACCCGCCACGGCGGCGTTGATGTGCACCACTGTGCCGCCTGCAAAGTCCAGCGCACCATGCTGGAACAGATAACCGGCCGTTGCAGTCGCTGTGGCGGCAGCCTCGGCGCTGGTATAGGCATCCGGACCTGCCCAGTACCACACCATATGAGCCAGCGGGATATAGGCGAAGGTGAACCAGATCACCGAGAAGAGCAGCACGGCAGCAAACTTGATGCGCTCGGCGAACGCCCCCACGATAAGGCCGCAGGTGATGGCGGCAAAGGCCCCCTGGAACACCACATAGATCAGCTCGCTGATCCCGACCCCCTTGCTGAAGGTGGCGGCGATGGAGTCAGGGGTTACACCCTTGAGCAGCACCTTGCTGAAGGAGCCGTAGAAATTGCCCCCCTCGGTAAAGGCCAGCGAATAGCCGTAGATCACCCAGAGCACGCAGATGAGGCAGAACAGGGTAAAGACCTGCATCAGCACGCTCAGCATGTTTTTGGCCCGCACCAGACCACCGTAGAAGAGGGCCAGACCGGGGATCGACATCAGGATCACCAGCGCCGCCGAGAGCAGCATCCAGGTGTTGTCACCCTTGTTGATTGTCATGGCGGCAACCGGTGCCACCGCAGTCTGTACCTGAGCGACCTCTTCGGCCCAACTTGGGGTAACCAGCAAGGCAGGCAACATCGTCAGACCCGCCATCATCCATTTTTTGACCATAGAGCACTCTCCTTCCCTGTCGTACCGGTACAAGACCGGCTCCGTTTCCCTGATTGAATCTGTGGCGAACCGCAAGGTGTTGCTGCAACCCGCCAGAATCACACCCGCGCCCGGCACGGGGATGTCTCTTGCCACTTCCTCATCACTGCGTCTGCCGCCGATGACCGCAAGAGACCGTCTGACATGTAAAAAGCATAAAGCGGGCCACAAATATAAATCCTTTTAAATCAATGCATTAGTAAGAACGCGCATCATCAACGCACCAATTTGGCGCATGAGCTGCGCTAACCTGCCCAGGGTCGCCCTGTCACAGGGCAGGCGATACTTCACGCACCAGAAGTGCGCAAACCCTGAGCCAGCCCACAAGCTGACGTCATCGATATCGCGCGCTGCGGGCCCGCTCGTTTACACTGACAGACCAGCCGTTTCCTGTTATCCGACCACGGCATGCCATTACGCAGCCTCTTGTTTGCAACCTGATGGCAGTCCCAATCCGAGGAACACCATGCAGTTCGATCGTCTCGACATCAGCCTCTCCCACTACCGTCATCTCGACCGGGAGCATCGCGCCCACATCGCGCTGCTGGGGATAGTGATGCTGGCCATCATGGCCCTGCATCTGTTGCTGCTGCCCCACTTCCCCTACGAGCGCTTTTACGCCGTCAGCTTTGGCTTCGAGGTGATCAACTGGCTCACCATGCTGTTCCTGTTCTGGGTGGTGCAGTGCGCCCACCTGCCCACCCACACCTACCGCATGCTCTCCTGCGGTCTGATGTTGTGGATCATGGGGGCCACCGCCGACATCATGGATGAACTGGTGGCGCAGCCACTCTGGCTCGCCATCTATGCCGAGGATCTGCTGCGCTCCAGCGGCATCCTGCTCAGCAGCATCGGTATCCTGAGCACCATGCACCACCTCTTCCACATCAATACCCAGCTCAGACAGCAGGCGCTGTTCGACGATCTGACCCGGCTGCCAAACCGGCGCTACTTTCATCAGCAGCTGTTTCTGGAGCAGGGGATTTGCCACGCCCTCATCCTGCTGGATCTGGATCACTTCAAGGGGATCAATGACAACTACGGCCACGATATCGGGGATCGGGTGTTGCAGCAGTTTGGCGAGCTGTTGCAACAGCACTGCCCGCCCGGTGCGCTGGCGGCCCGTGTCGGGGGTGAAGAGTTTGCCCTGCTGCTGCCCGTCGCCCACGAAGCCGAGCTACAGCAACTGGCCAACACCCTGCTCACTGCGACCCGCACCATAGCCCCCGACCCGGCCCATACCATGACGGTCAGCCTGGGAGTGGGGATCCGCGAGCCCAAGGAGCCGGCAGTCTCGCTGTTCAAACGGGTGGATCAGGCGCTTTATGGCGCCAAGGAGGCGGGTAGAAACTGCGCGGTATGGGCGATGCCGACTAATAAAGAGGCGTAAAGAGCTATAGGTGGAGTGCCGATCACGGCGGAACATTGCTGCAGAAACAGGGGCCCGAGGGCCCCTGTTTCATGGGAAAAATCCCCTCGCCTAAAAGCGGAAGGTAAGACCGATATTGGCCTGCCACTGGGTTACCAGCTCCCCGCGCACCTTGAATACGCACTGCTCCGGGTTGCAGAGAAACTGGTTGTTGTCGTTGACCAGCGAGCCATAACCGCGCACCTCGGCCCGCAGCGCCAGATGCTCGGCGAGGCGCGGTTGCACCCCGAGCGCCAGCGACATGGAAGGTGCCACTTCACTGTCGTAGGCGGCAAAACGGGTCACCCCGATCCCGGCGCCGATATAGGGCGCCATCAGGTTGTCAGAGAGGGTCAAGGCACCGGAAAAGTGCAGGGTATCGACCGTCAGGCGATCCGGCAGGTCGGGAGAGAGAGTGGTGGACTGATGGCTGTAGAGCAGTTCAATCATGCCGGGATCATCCACCTCCTTGCTGATAAAGAGGCCCCAGCTGCCGGAGCCCTGCCCCTGCAGTGAATCGAGCGAGGCCGAGACCGGCACCGGCTGCACCACATCGTCACTCTTCTCGAAGTCGATGGCTGAGCTGTAGCCGAAAAATGGCGTCACCTGCCAACCGGATGTGGTCGCGGCCTCGCTACTCCAGGCCTGCCCCAGTGGCAGCAACAGCCCCATCATCACGATCCCGGTTCTCTTCATCATCATCCCCTGCTCCCTATGTGATTGTGCAGAAAGCATACCAGAGGCGTCCTAGGCCCATCCTAAACGGCGGCTGTACCGGATCACTTTCATCGCGGGATTTCCCTCTCGCCGGAACCTCCGCCGAGCCGCACCACTGGCGCAGCTACGCGCCCCAGCCACCATTCATCGACGGTTAACCTCTGCCACGTATGCTGGCGCCAAATCGGGTCATCGGGGCCCGTTATCACTACTCAAAAGGACATCAGGGAATGGTTGCCGCGCAACTTCACGACCCCCAAACTACCCTCGCGGATACCCTGCGGGCCACCGCGCATGCCATCGACGAGAGCCACATCAGCCTGCGCCAGATGCTCGCGCTGGTGGGCGAGCAGGGCATGCTGCTGTTTTGCGTGCTGCTCACCGTCCCCTTCCTGCTGCCGGTCTCCATTCCCGGGGTCAGCACCCCGTTTGGCCTGTTGATCCTCTTTATCGGGATCGGCATCACCCTCAATCGGGTGCCCTGGCTGCCCGCCATGCTGATGGAGCGTCGCTTCGCCGCCGACCAGCTCAAGCCGACCCTGCACAAGGGGGCGGATCTGCTGGCCCGGGTCGATCGCGTTATCCGCCCACGCCTGCTGGTTCTGACCGGCAGCAACACGGTCAACCGCTGCAACGGCCTGCTGATCATGCTGGCCGCCCTGCTGCTGATGCTGCCCCTGGGCGCCATCCCGTTCACCAACGCCATGCCTGCCTGGGCCATCCTGCTGCTGGCCACCGGCATGTTGCAGCGGGACGGTCTGTTCGTCGCCAGCGGCTATCTGCTGGTAAGCGCAACCCTGGTCTGGTTCAGCGTGCTGGCCATCGGCTTGCTGATGGCGGGCCAGAGCGCCAGCGGCCTGCTCGGCTAACCCCGATGTGT